>JBIJBG010000095.1:0-7670 GCA_044345355.1 Flavobacteriales bacterium | reverse complement strand
GTTCCCAAGAAATACCTGTTTAACCAAACCTTTTCTTACGAAGAATTAATCCGAACCTATCAGGCCTTAGAAAGCAAGTACGGAATGACCAGGCTGATGGAATATGGAAAAAGTGACGGAGGAAAGCCCCTACATCTTTTTGTGATAGATACGGACGGAGATTTTTCACCCTCAGAAGCAAGAAAAAAAGGGAAAAAGGTGCTCTTCATTTTAAATGGAATTCATGCTGGAGAACCGGACGGGATAGATGCCTCCGTTGAATTTGCGGAAGAACTGCTTATGGACGCCGAATTGAAAAGGCAGCTGAAAAACATCGTGACAATTATCGTACCTGTTTACAATGTGGATGGTATGCTGATACGCGGCACCACGCGTGCCAACCAAAACGGACCCGAAGAGGCCGGATTCAGAGCTACTGCACGGAATTTGGACCTGAACAGGGACTGCCTAAAAGCGGACAGCCGAAATACCCGTTTTCTGCTTCGTATTTTAACGGAATGGAAGCCTGAATTTTTTGTAGATACCCATGTAAGCAACGGAGCTGATTACCGGTACATCATGACTTACATTCCCACTGCACCCGACAAACTGGAGGAGCCGCAAAAAATGTATCTCATGAATGAACTTCTTCCCAAATTGAAAGAATCCATGAGAGTTTCGGGATATGAGCTTGCTCCCTATGTAAACATGATCGGAGAAACCCCTGAATCAGGAATAGCAGCATTTATTGACAGTCCCAGGCACACTACCGGATTAGCCTCTCTGTTCGGCAGCATCGGTTTTACCACGGAAACTCACATGCTGAAACCTTTTCCCGATCGGGTAAAGGCTACCAAGGCTTTTCTTGGTTTTTTATTTCAGGAATTGAGTGAAAACTACGACAAAATTGCTACCCTGAAAAAACAAAGCGCCTATGCCACCCAAAATGCGGAAGGATTTTACCTGAATTATGAAAATGATTTTTCACGCTTTGAATCTTTACTCTTTAAAGGTTTTGAAGCTGAATACAGACCGGGAGCGGCATCGGGAGGAGTACAGATTTTTTACAACCGGAACAAACCCATCGAAAAACAAATTAACTATTATCCTTTTCTGAGGGGAAAGAATTTCACATCAAAACCGATGGCCTACCTGATTCCACAGGCCTGGCCTGAAATTGCGGAAAGGCTTACCTGGAACGGTGTGGAGGTGGAGCAATTGGAATTCGACAGCCTGCTGCAGGCAGAGAAGTATATAGTGGAAGAATACAAAAGCGCTGATTTTTATGAGGGACGCACACGCATCAGCCCTATACGGATACGAACGGAAAAAACGCGTATAAAGGCTACCGCCGGTGATTATCTGGTGCTTATGAATACCGATAAGGACAAGTTTATTATGTCAGCCTTAGAGCCGCTCTGTAAAGACTCTTATTTCCAGTGGGGCTTTTTCAATTCAGTTTTAGAACAAAAAGAACATTACTCTGCCTATATTTTTGAAGAAACTGCCGCAGCGATGTTAAAGGCAGATCCGGAACTGCGTGAGAAAATGGAGGAACATTTTCATAAAAATCCGGCATCCGATACACCGGACAATCGATTGGATTATGTATACCGCCAATCCAAATTTGTGGAAAAAACAAAGGGATTATATCCCATTTATCGAATAATGGCACCTTAAAGCCGCTGTTAAAAGCAAGTTAATAAACCCAAACGGCACAAGGAAAAAGTAAATTTGCACTCATCGGTTATTAGTAATATTATGAAGAAAACGGCAGGAATCATTTTCTTTTTCATGGGTGCAATCATTGCTCTCAGGGCCCAGAAACCGGCGTATTCCATAAAAATAACGCTGAAGGATTACAAACAAAGCGAAATTTATCTCGGTTACAGCTTCGCCGACAAAAAATACCTGGCTGATACTGCCAAATTCCAAAAGGGTGGTTTTTATGTTTTTGAAGGCAGCAAACCGCTCACGGGCGGGGTCTATTTTCTCTATACGCCCACCAAATTATATTATGAATTTTTAGTGGATGATGTCCAGCATTTTTCCATTGAATCCGACACTGTTCAATTTGTGCAGAATGCCAAAGTGAAAGACTCACCGCTGAATACCGTCTTCTTTTCATTTGTTTCCAAAGCCGGCCCTATCCAGGTGAAAATGGGCGATTTGGCCAAAAAAGCCGAAAAACTCAATGCACAGAAGGACTCCATCGAATTGGCCGGAATCAGAAAACAAACCGAAGAATTAAACAAGGAAATAAAAGCATTGCAGGATCAGGTCATCAGGCAGAACCCCGACTTGTTTTTTACCAAACTGCTTTTGGGAATGCGGGATCCGGAAATTTCTGAAAATATGTTCAAAAAGAACGATGGTTCACGGGATTTTCAGGCGGAAGCCCTGTATTACAAATCGCATTTTTGGGATACTTTTGATTTTTTGGAGAATAAACTGGCCTTCAGTGAAGTTTTTCACGGAAAGTTGAAAACCTACATGTCCCGTCTGGTTTTTCCTCAGCCGGACTCCATGATTAACGAGGCAAAAATTTTGTTCGAAAAATCGGAAAAATCTCCCGATCTCACCAAATACCTGACCCACTTCCTTTACGTTTTCGGAGATACCAGCCGTATCATGGGAGCAGAAAATCTGGCCGTTTTCGTGGGAAAAAATTACTACACGAAAGAAAAGGCTGCGTGGGCCGACACCTCCACACTCCGAAAAATTAAAGACCATGTCACCTCGCTGGAACCCCTCACCATAGGCAAGCGATCACCCAACGTACGTTTGGCCGATACATCCGGGAAAAATTTCCCCGCTCTTCACAATGTAAATGCCAAATTCACCGTGTTGGTATTTTGGGATCCGTCCTGCGGACATTGTAAAAAAGACTTGCCTAAACTTCAAAAGTTTTATGATGAATGGAAATCTAGAGGCGTGGAGATATTTGCCGTATGCACCCAACGTGAAGTAGAGGATTGGAAGAAATTTATCCGCGAAGAAAAACTGACATTTATCCATGTGGCCGTTTGGCCCGAAATGGCCAAGAGTCCTGAAAAATACATCTATGAAATGGGAGTTACCGATATTGAAAGCCTGAACATCCACCGTACCTTTTATATCAGCAGCACCCCGCAGATATACCTTTTAGATAAAGACAAAAAAATTCTCGGAAGAAGATTGAGTCCGGAAGCACTTCCCAGACTTTTGGAGGCTTTTGAGAAAAATGCGCAGGAAAAAAAATAACGACTGATTTTGTAAATCGCTCTCCTGTCCGTATTTTTGCGCTCCAATAATTACGGTGGTTGTAGCTCAGCTGGTTAGAGCGTCGGATTGTGGTTCCGAAGGTCGTGGGTTCGAGCCCCATCATCCACCCCACCTAAAAAAGGCCGTTTTAAATGCGGCCTTTTTTATTTTTCCGGTATTTCGTGTCCAACAATTTTGGTTTCTTTTAGCTACTTTCGCGCTAAATATTTACTGCATGAAAACCATAAAATACCTTGTTGCCTCCTTTGTGGTGGCTTCCTTTTTATCAGCCTGCAATAATCCGGGTAATACTTTCAACTTCCCCGTTCTTCCTCAGGAAAAGACGGATGGTCACGACCATGGGGATGACCATGTGACCGGTACCTTCGGTGACAAAATTTCAGAAAACGGTGCCATCAGCGGCGCTGATCTGTTAACCCGGCTTAACTCCTCGGACAGTGTGGCCGCCACGCTTAAAGCTCCCATCGAGCAAGTGTGTCAGATGAAGGGATGTTGGATGACGGTAAGTTTAGGGAACGACACATTCATGCGTGTTACCTTCAAAGACTACGGTTTTTTTGTACCCAAAGGAGCCGGTGGACATGAAGCCGTAATGCAGGGAGTAGCGTTCAAACAAATCCTGAGCGTAGAAACACTTCGCCACTATGCCGAGGACGAAGGAAAATCAAAAGAAGAAATTGCGGCCATCACAGAGCCTGTGACAGAATATAGTTTTGAGGCAGTAGGTGTAATCGTCCGCTAAACGTCTTGTTTACCCAAAAAAAACCGCCTCAAAAAGGGCGGTTTTTTTTATGCTGTTCTCAGCATCCCATTTTCTTGAATATACCTTCACATTTTGTAGCCGAGGGAATTCAGAATGCCTTTTACCTTTTCCACTACATTTCCCTGAATGATAATCTGACCATCCTTCACGCTTCCTCCCGTTCCGCATTTATTTTTGAGCAGTTTGCCCAAACTTTCCAAATCTGCGGTTGCGCCCACAAAGCCGGTAATTAGAGTTACCTCCTTACCGGCCCTGTTCTTACGATCAATCATCACCTTCAGCTTTTGCTTTTCAGCCGGCAAAGTATCCGATTCAGACTCTTCACGGTCAGTATCCAACTTCACGTGCCCGGCGGTGCTGTAAACCAACCCGCCTTCGGATGGTCTTTTCTACATCGGGAAGAAAATTATTTTGCCTGGTTGGCCAGAGTGCCGGATGAATCAGGAACCAAAGCGGAACGTTCCAGCTTTATTCTTGACTTATCAATCATTTCTAAAATAACGGTGGAGTCTTCCAACTTCACGATTTTCCCGTGAATTCCGCCGATGGTAATCACATTGTCCCCTTCTTTCAGGTTTTCACGGAATTGCTTTTGCTCTTTGGCCTTTTTCATCTGGGGCCTGATCATGAAAAAATAAAAAACGATCATAATCAAAACCAGGGGAGCAAACTGCATAATCGGATTTGCTTCCTGTCCCGGGGCCGGAGCACCCAACATAACGATGTGTGAAATCATAACTTTATTGTGTTTTAACGAATCCTTTAAGTGATAGTACAAATTCGGTGGGAGAAGTATTGGCCGTGAGCGTAACGGTTTTATTCTGATCACCCGACCGTTTATTGCTGTCAAACTGCACGCTGATTTCTCCGCTTGCTCCGGGAGGAATGGCGTTCTCCGGATAGGTAGGCACCGTACAACCGCATGAACCGCGGGCATCCGTAATGACTAAATCGGCATTTCCCGTGTTTTTAAATTTAAACGTGTATTTTACGATCTGTCCTTCCGTAACCGTTCCGAAATCATACTCAACGGTTTCAAATTCAAACTTGGGCAATTTACCCTCAGCGCTTTTTCCCGAGGCCGTTGCCGGATTATTCACCAAATCCGTATCTACGGACTTATTTCCGCCGTTGCAGGCCATAAGAAAAATGAACAATCCAAAAATCCAGGCTGTTTTCATGATGTGCATGGTTATAGTTTGTTTTCAATCAATCCTCTACCCGTTTTCTTTACCAGTCCGAGATTTTTCAAATTCTGAACCGTTTTATCCAACACACCATTTACAAACGTGTTGCTTTTTGGAGTGGAAAAAAGTTTTGAAATTTCGATATACTCGTTCATCGTTACTTTAACGGGAATGGTAGGAAATTCCATCAGTTCGCAAATCGCCATTTTCATAAGAAGAAGATCCATGTAGGCAATCCGGTCTGATTCCCAGTTCTGTGTATTTGGGGTGATGAAATTTTCCAATTCATCATTTCTAAGAATTGACTTTCTAAACAGGACGGAAACAAACTCACGGTCATCCTTATCATCTTTATACAAAGAGGCCAGCTGAATTCCATTAACTGATTTAAATCCCTCAACCGTCTTTATCAAAGCCAGGTTTACCAGATCAATATCGTCGCTCCAGTGAATATTTTCATCTTCATAAATCGAATTCAGATATTCTTCACTCCACAAAAGATGCTTGATCATTTCCCGGATAAAATCAACTTGTGTTTTTACATCCGGATCCGGGCTGAAAATATATTTCCGATATTCGGGTAATTGCTTCAACTGCCTGAACAGTTTATCACCCACATCGGGATATTTGGCCCAGCCCAGTCCACGGTTTTTGACAAGACGGTTTAATTCATGGCATTCCGGAATGGCCCTAAGAAACACATTCTCGGTAAAGGGTGTGGTTTCCATCAAATCCTCCTCATCCGGAAAGAATTTATTTTTCACTTCTTCCCTTTCGCGCAGGGCCGAACGGTGAATTTCACTTAAGAGCAGAAACTGCAGGAGGTACAGATCGTAGATTCGGTCCAGCGACTGAAATACATTTTTTTCAGCGGTGGACAAATCGGTGTTTCCGGACTGAAAAAATCCGTACAATGCCTGCATCACTTTAATGCGCAAAGCCCTTCTGTTCAGCATGCGGAATAAGGCAATTTTAAGGCCGACATTTGTTTAATGCGATTTTCTGCCAAATCTTTGGCGGCCTGCAGCGTGGTGATGTCATTGGCTGAAGCATTCTGCAATACCTGTAAAATCACGGAGTAAATATTTTCCGTTTTTTCCAAGGCATTCTTACGGTTATAATTCCCCAAAAATTCAGCATATACATTTATTAAACCGCCGGCATTGATAACAAAGTCAGGAGCATAAACAATGCCCTTTTCCCTGATGAGCTGACTGTCCGATTCCTCGTGGCGAAGCTGATTATTGGCAGCACCGGCAATTACTGAAACCCGCATACTTCCCAGCGTTTCCTCATTTACCGTAGCACCCAGTGCGCATGGAGCATACACATCGAATGCCCCGTTGTAAAGCTCTGCGGTAGTGATGGCTTTCACTCCGAAACGATTTACCGTTTCGGCAATTTTATCCTCAAAAATATCATTTACAAAAACCTCAGCTCCCTCTTTTACCAGATGCTCAATGAGCGACTGACCCACGCTGCCGCAGCCTTGAACCGCCACTTTCTTTCCTGCCAGCAGGTCGGTTCCGAAGGCAAACTTCGCCGCTGCCTTCATGCCGCAAAAAACGCCAAATGCCGTTACGGGAGAAGGGTTTCCCGAGCCTCCCATGTGTTCGGGCAGACCGGTAACATGCTTGGTATGATTTCCGATGAGTTCCATGTCTTTGGCTGACATGCCTACATCCTCAGCCGTAATATATTTGCCGCCCAAATCATTCACAAACTGACCGAAACGACGCATGAGCGCTTCCGTTTTTTGAGTGCGGGCATCGCCAAGAATAACCGCCTTTCCCCCACCCAGATTCAATCCGGCAACAGCCGCTTTGTAGGTCATTCCCCTGCTTAACCGCAACACATCGGTGATTGCCTCTGATTCATTTTTGTACGGCCACATGCGGGTTCCTCCCAAAGCGGGCCCAAGAACGGTATTATGCACCGCAATGATGGCTTTCAAACCGGTTGCGCTGTCGTGACAAAAAAGTACCTCTTCATGGTTCATCTCGTCCATGGTAGATAAAACGGGCGTAGTCAGGCGTTCGGCAGTCATGCTTTCATCTTCAAACATAAGCTTATTTATTAATGTTACTTTTGCAACGCATTCCGCTCTAAGCGGCTGCAAATATAGCAATAAATACGCCAAGCGAACAGATAAGGTGAGAAGACTTCGTTTCCTGAACAGATACTTTCTACAATATAAACGATACCTTATTCCGGGCATTTTGCTTACCGTATTTTCCAACTTTTTTGCGGTTTACCCGGCTAAGATTGTGGGTTATGCGCTCGACCTCATCGTGGAAACCATGCAGATTTATGCCGTTTTGGGAAACGGCATATTGCAGAACCAATATTTCCGGTTCACCCTGCAGACCGTGGCCTTTTTATCCATTCTGTATCTGGCAGTTGCGCTTATCAAAGGGGTATTCATGTTTTTTATGCGACAGACGCTCATTGTCATGAGTCGTCATATTGAATACGAC
>JBIJBG010000094.1:0-7675 GCA_044345355.1 Flavobacteriales bacterium | reverse complement strand
GTGGGTATTGACCGCATTGAGGGTTGTTTCTACAACGTAATGGGACTTCCTGTAAGGAAAGTGTATGAAAATCTGATTTTATTGTCAGAAAAAAAGTGAGCATAAATTGAACCTTTGCAAACCTGAAGGGTATAACCCTGCATTAATAGAGATGCTGAATATTTTCGGATCCATAGAAAAAACCAGCGATGAAGCGCTCATGGCCAAAGCAGCAAAGGGTGATTCACAATCTTTTGCGCTAATCTATGACCGATATGCGGCGAGAATGCAATGGTATTTTTTGAAGATGCTTGGAAAAGATGCAGAAAAAGCAAGAGATTTTACTCAGGATCTGTTCGTGAAGCTGGCGGAAAAGCCCCACCTGTTCGACACCTCCAAAAAGTTCAGCACGTGGCTCTACTCCGTGGCTCATAATATGTGCAAAAATGAGTATCGGAAATTATCAGTCAGAAATCATGTAAAGGGCGAAGACATAGGCGTGGAAAAGCGAATACTTGACGATGAGGCAAAAGATCCGGCCATGGAATTGGACAAACATACTTTTGAACAGATGCTGGAGGTGCAACTGAAATTACTCGACGAAAATCACCGAACGGCCTTTCTGCTCAGATATAAAGAAGAAATGAGCATTAAGGAAATTGCCGACATTATGGGCACTTCAGAAGGCACCGTAAAATCGCGCCTGTTTTATACGGTAAAAAAATTAAGTGAAAAACTACGTTCGTTTGAATATAATTAGACCAAATCATGAACCGCAATCCGGAACACATAGAAACGCTGCTGCGTGAGAAAGACTTCAGTCAGCTTACCGAAGCGGAACGGGAACTCGTACTGACCCATCTTTCCGGAGAGTCGGAATATAGGAATATGCAACGGTTGCTCAGCCGGGTAAGAGAAACCTTCCAAACAGAGGCCGCCCAACTGTCGGAGGATGAGGACATGAAAGAGCGGGTGATGCTCCGATTCAGCCAAAATCTGCCCAAATCTGAAGCGGATGGGGGAATCCTTTACGCATGCCTTTCCCTGTTGAAAAGAAAGCCGATACTTGCTTTTGCGGGAAAGCTTACCCTGATGGTATTTTTGGTTACGGCCTCTCTCCTTTTCTGGCCGAATACAAAACCGGAATTAGCAATAAAAAACAGTCCTGCCGAACAACCGGAAACCATTCGGATACAGGCCGAAACAGCCGACCATACGGATGCAAATGCCGAAGTCATCACAAGAGAAAAAGCCGTGAGGACATCCGAAATCATAACGGATCCCATATCCACGGTATTGACTGATAACCAAGCAGCCGGTGAAGCTTATGACGAAATTTCTAACGAAATGCCGAATGAGGTGAATATTCCGGTTTCTGCCATGGCACGGGAAGAAGTCAGTATCTCCAAATCGGAAGAAGATGACAGGGTCGAATTGGCACCGGCGGAAACAACCAGGCTGATGAAGGAAAGCAAAAAAAATACGGAAAAACTGAGGGATGAAAAACTCATGCCTAATCAGGTAGCCGGAACGGGGAAAATATTCGCGGCAGCGCCTGAGATGCAGGATGCATCACCCGGAAAGGGCTCAGCGGCACCATCTTACGGGGATGAAGGTAATTCCAAAGAAGCTTTCCAAAAACAAATAAAAGTTTTCCTGTTGCAAAAAGCAGAATCCGAGGGTAAAACAAACTTCCTGAATGCATACAGGGGACAAACCCTCGTCTTAACCGTCACGTTTCAACCGGACGGAATTGGAAAAAAAATTGTGATTTCGGGAGTTACAGATAAAGCAGGGGAAAATTGGATAATAAGCAAATTAGCAGAGATGCCCGGTCTTCATCCACCCAAAGACAAACAGCAGGAAAGGTATCATATACGTTTCTAAGGTCTGCATCTTGGGAAAAATCCATGCCTGGTTAATTCCTTTGATCGGTTTGAGAGGTTTATGCAATTTCCATAAAAAAATGTTCTGTGATACAAACAGCCTACATTTGTCAAAAAACTGCGGATGAGCCCCAAAGCAAAAATCGTATTTATGGGAACGCCGGCTTTTGCCACCGCCTCTTTAAGGGCTTTATATGAAGCAGGCCATGAAATAGTAGGGGTAATTACCGCACCGGATAAGCCCGCGGGACGGGGACTCCAAATGCAGGAATCCGATGTTAAGCGATATGCACAGGAGAAAGGGCTGTTGATCATGCAGCCCGAAAAACTGAAAGATCCTGATTTTATCGAACAGCTCAGCGGGCTAAAGGCTGATATGTTTGTAGTGGTCGCATTCCGGAAACTGCCTTCGGAAGTCTGGCGTATTCCGCCAAAAGGAACATTCAACCTTCACGCCTCCCTGCTCCCCCGTTTTCGCGGAGCGGCACCAATTCATCATGCCGTTATTTCGGGAGAAAAGGTAAGCGGAGTCACCACATTTCTGATTGAAGAACAGATTGATACGGGAAATATCATTTTAAGGAAGGAAGAACCGATCTTCCCGGGCGATACTACAGGAACCCTTCATGACCGATTGATGGCACTGGGCGCATCCACAGTTCTAGAAACCGCTGATTTGTTGATGAGCGGAAAAGCCGAAATAAAAAGCCAACACATTTTCCTGAACGAAGGAGATGAACCACCGGAAGCACCGAAAATACACCGTGCTTTTTGCCGGCTCGATCCAAACGAACCCGCCGAATTGCTGGAAAGAAAAATACGCGGACTGAGTCCGTTTCCGGGCGCTTGGCTTATGTTAGACGACGGAACGCCGGAGAAAAAGGAAATCAAAGTGTTTTCGGCTGAAATATTGCAGGAAAATACAGGAAGCATTGGAGACGTGATAACCGACGGAAAGGGCTTTTGGGGCTTTCAAACAGCAAAACACGTATTGCTTATCAACGAATTGCAATCACCCGGAAAGAAACGATTAGGTATTAAAGAGTGGCTCAAAGGTATCCGATCGGAGTTCTTAGATTGGCGTGTTCTGTAGGACATCAGGCTATCTGTAGGTGGCGTAAATAAAGGAAAAAACAGGGTGGTTATTAACAAAAGCCCCTATTTATCAACAAAAATGTAAAAAAATACATGGAAGCTATTGCATGATAAAGACATGCAAATAAATTTGTTGCTGTAAATGTTCAATTACTTAAACCATTAAATCAAAAAAAATGAACAAAGCAGAATTGATTGATGCAATCGCATCAAAGTCTGGCCTCACTAAAGCTGATGCCAAAAGAGCGTTGGATGGTTTCACAGCAGCCATCTCCGGTGCCCTGAAAAAAGGAGACCGTGTATCATTGGTTGGTTTCGGATCTTGGAGTGTAACTAAACGTTCTGCTCGTACAGGCCGTAACCCACAAACCGGAAAAGAAATTAAAATTGCCGCTAAAAAAGTGGTTAAATTCAAAGCCGGTGCTGAGCTTTCAGCTGTTGTAGGAAAATAATTTTACCTACCGAATTATGAAAACCCGGCTTTTTGCCGGGTTTTTTGTTTTCACTTACCTACAACTGCCAATTCACGGGATCTATCCCATTTTTTTCAAGCCAGATATTGGCTTGGGAAAAATGCCGGCAACCCGAAAAAAAACGAACCGACAAGGGTGAGGGATGACCGGCCGTAAGCACAAGATGTTTTGCCGGATCAATAAGGTTCACTTTATTTTTGGCATAATTCCCCCACAACATAAAGACCAGATGCTGACGATGTTTACTTAGAGCATGTATGGCGGCATCCGTAAATTTCTCCCAGCCTTTTTCCGCATGGCTGCCTGACTCCCCCGCCCTTACCGTAAGAACTGCATTCAGCAATAAAACACCTTCACCGGCCCAGTTACTCAAATTCCCTGTTCGGGGGAAGGAAATACCCAAATCCGAGTGCAATTCCTTAAAGATATTCTTAAGTGAAGGAGGAAGGGGAATACCACCCGGAACGGAAAAGCTGAGACCGTGGGCCTGACCCGGATTAATGTAAGGATCCTGCCCAAGAATAACTACTTTGACCCGATGAAAGGGAGTTTGCCAAAATGCATGAAAAACAAACTCCAAAGGCGGGTAATGCAGATGTGGGATGCTGTCGTCAGACAAAAATTCATTGAGCCGGCTGAAATAAGGTTTGTCAAACTCCGCTGAGAGTTCGTTCAACCAGGAAGGTTCCAGTAATTCCTTTTTTAAATACATAAGATAATCTTACCAAAAATAAGTGAACCTATTCATCGTTATCACTGACGGGTTCATGAAAAGAGAAATTAGATTCACACTGTTAACAAAGTTTTTAATACAGGTGTAGGATATATGCCACAAAGATTTTATTTTTGTTTAATAAACTTCGCAAAAAGAAGATTTCATAATTATGAAAAAAGTAATGCAATTTGCAGCTCTGTTGGCCATCGCGGCAACCCTGTTCTCTTCGTGTAAGACGCGTACTGACTGTCCGGCTTACGGAGCTCGGGAATATGCGAAAACACCACAGGAAAAAACATTCTGATCCGTTTTTTTTCAATAAATTAAAAGCGGGTACTTGTCCCGCTTTTTTCATTTCCACTCCCAGGAAATGTTCTTTTTGATGTCAGGGTGAAGGCTATACCAAACCGGACAAGTATGTGCCGCCTTTTTCATAACTTCTCTTTCCTTTTCATCTAAATTGACGCTGCTCCGCACCCAGAGCCTGATATTAATTTCCGAAACCCTACGCGGGTCCGAAGCCATTACCTTGGTTACCTCTGCTTCCGTTTCTGACAAATCAATACCACGGGCCTTAGCGGCAATCCCCATGATAGTCAACATACAGGAAGCCAAGGATGTAGCCAGTAAATCGGTGGGCGAAAAAGCTTCGCCCATGCCTTCGTTATCCTTGGGCGCATCGGTAAGAATAATTTCACCGGACTGAAGATGCTCCGAGCAGGTTCTTAAATTGCCCTGATAGATTACTCTTGAAGTTGCCATTACGTCATATTTACCTATAAAAGTAACAAAAGCCCGTAAAAAACAAAAAACAAAATAAGGCTGTTTTATTACTGAAAGAAAACAAAGGCTCTATACCGTTATACTTTGTAATTTTGCAACGCATGATGAACGATCCCATTATTGATACCGCCGAACGAAAAATCAAAAAACCCGACTGGCTCCGTGTGAAACTGCCGGTAGGCGAAGAATTCAAAAAAGTACGAAAAATCGTTTCAGAGCATAAACTTCACACCATCTGTGAGAGTGGAAACTGTCCCAATATGGGAGAATGCTGGAGTGCCGGAACGGCTACGGTCATGATTTTGGGTAATGTATGTACCCGTTCCTGCGGTTTTTGCGCGGTGCACACCGGAAAACCTGCAGATGTAGACCCGTACGAACCGCTCCGCGTGGCCAAATCAGTGAAGCTCATGGGGCTAAAGCATGTGGTCATCACCTCGGTAGATCGGGATGATTTGAAAGATGGGGGCTCCGAAATATGGGCCAAGACGGTAGAAACCATCCGAAAAATGAATCCTGGCGTTACCTTGGAAACTCTCATTCCTGACTTTCAGGGAAAATGGGAAAACCTGAAGCGGATTATTGACGTAAAACCTGAAATTGTTTCGCACAACCTGGAAACCGTAAGGCGGCTTACCCGTGAAGTACGCATTCAAGCCCGATACGACCGAAGCCTGGAAGTACTGAAACGCTTAAGCGATAATGGCATTACCACCAAATCGGGTATTATGCTCGGTTTAGGCGAGTCCGATGAAGAAATCATGGAAACCTTAGATGATTTGCGCACAGTAGGAGTACAGATCATCACCATGGGCCAATACCTGCAGCCCACCAGAGAGCACCTGCCCGTACGGGAATTTATCACACCGGCTAAGTTTGAAGAACTGGGCAATCTGGCCAAAGCAAAAGGATTTTCCTTCGTGGAAAGCGGTCCTCTGGTGCGTTCTTCCTATCATGCAGAAAAACACATCTGAACATACCTTTATTTCATATTCCACGTTAATTTAACCGGATAAACATCTCATCTATTGATTACAGGAAGACTGATAACTCGCAGAATCGACACCCCGATCTCTCTTATTTTCGGCGTTGCGGGTCTATTCATTTCTTTCAACAGCATGGCCCAGACGCCGAATAATCAGGATTGCCTCGGAGCTGTTCCCGTATGTGATTGGGTATTCACGAGTACCCAGATTCCGCCGGGAGCCGGCGCCATACCCAATGAAATCAATTCCTCCATTTCGTGCCTTGGTCAGGGTGAGATGAACAGTGTGTGGTACACTTTCACCACCCAGAGCGCGGGTAATGTAAATTTCACCATATTTCCCGAAAGTCCTACCACTGATTTGGACTGGGCCGTATTCAACCTTACGTCCGCAGGTTGCTCCGATATTTTTTCTGATCCGTCGCTGCTCGTGTCCTGCAATTTTTCTCCGTTTCAAGGCCCTACAGGGGCCAACGGCGGTCCTATTCCCCAAAATGCACCCGTGATTCCGGTACAGGAAAATCAAACCTATGCCCTTATCATCACGGCCTTTACCCCGCAACAGGGAACCGGATACACGCTGGATTTTTCTGCATCCACCTCTCAAATTTTCGACAATATTCCCCCAACACTTTTAGAAGTAATTCAACCTATCCGCTGCAACACCGATACCCTTTGGATACGCTTTTCGGAAAATGTGCGGTGCACTGACCTTTCTCCTTCGTCTTTCCTATTGTCGGGGCCAGGCGGAGTACATTCGGTTACCGACATTTACAGCCAGGATTGTGCAGCCGGAGGCAGTTTCGCCAATCAATTCCGCCTCACCATTTCTCCGCCACTCACAGCCAACGGCCAATACACGTTAAATCTAAACAGCCCGGTAAACGATCTTTGCGGAAATACCTCAGGGTCCTCATCACCCGCCCTGGTGTTTGATTATGCCGGATTAATCGTGGACAGTACCTTCAGCACCTTGGCCGACTGCAATCAAAACAACGGCTCGGCGGGAATTGCCATAACGGGAGGCATTCCGCCGCTCAATTTCCTTTGGACTCCTGGAAACCAGACTACGCCCATCGCAACAGGACTCTATGCAGGCAATTACAGCGTAACCGTCACCGACCAGAATAATTGTTCCGTAACCGAAGTAGTGACCGTAACCAACCCCGTCAATTTTCAGGTTACTTTTTCCCAAATCCCTGATACCTGCCTGAAAGGCAACGGAACAGTGACGGTGAATGCTTCAGGCTCTTCGGGTCCTTTCTCCTACCAATGGAATCAGGCGGGTATTCCTGGCGGACAGCAAACATTAGCGCCGGTGAGCGGAGGAGATGAATATTCGGCCTCAGTAACGGATGTGGACGGGTGTATCATTACGGCCTCAGTTTCGGTGGAAAACATCCAAAATGATTCCTTGCAGGCCTCATTCACCATAACGCCCAATCCGGTAGATATTCTTTTCCCGGTAACCAAACTGATCAATACCTCCGAAAATTTCACCACCTATAGTTGGAACATTCTCGGACAAACCATCCAGAATGTGCAGAACCCAGTAATTGATTTACCCGATTGGGGAAATTATCCGGCCATATTGTATGTATTTGATGAAAATGGATGTGCAGACACTTCCGAACAGTTCATTTTAGTGCGGGGCGATCTCTACTACTACATTCCCAATACTTTCACGCCTGATGAGAACAACCTGAATGACCGCTGGTATCCGCGGGGCGTGGGGTTTGAAACGAGCAGTTTCCGAATG
>JBIJBG010000117.1:0-6401 GCA_044345355.1 Flavobacteriales bacterium | reverse complement strand
AAAAAAAGCAGAAGCAGATTCCGTTGTAGATGAACTATTGTTAATTGAATCGGAAAAAAATACCAGATGCTTTTCCATACAGGTATGTTTTCTCCTTTCCTGATCATCGTATTTCCTTCCGGTTTTGGATTATCCTATTTTGTTTTCAACCAGAGATAGAAGTTTATCTGCTTTGCTTTCTGTTAAGGAAATGAGGTATCTTCCCTTTTGAAGCAGCCTGTCTTTCTCTGCTTGATCCGTAAGACTTTTGACGTTTATTCTGACGTTCAGCCATGCACCGTAAATACAGGTACGTAAACAAAGAACGCCTACACCTACGTCGGAAATAGACGATTCCATGCCTTCCGAGGCCATCGCCTCAAGAACAGAAAAACCTTCATAAGCCGTTTCCATTACCCTCAAAGGAACTTCCGCTGCATACCGTGTAGCTTCCTGAATGGCGGCCTTGCGCAGTTCCTTTTGTTCCGCCGTCTCTGATGGAAACTTGAAGGCATCCATGATTAGGTTAAACGCTCTTGTGTCTTCATCAACTAAAAAAAGGAGCTGTTTTTGTATCCGGATTCCCGTTTCAGCAATTTCTGAAAAATAGGCCCAGCGCTGATCCCAGCCCCGTTTATGGGCAGAAAGATTTGCCACCATGGTGCCGAGAGCCGCTCCTAAAGAGCCGCAAAGTGCTGATACGGAGCCACCGCCCGGCGCGGGTGATTCGGAGGAAGTTTCGTACACAAAATCGGAGACGGTTTTTCCGGTGAGCGTATTCTCGGAATCGTTCTCCATCAGGTATTCGATGATTTTCTTTTCCGGATCAAAGGGTTTCAGCTCATCCAGACCGAGTGATTTTACGGCGATTTTAATGATTTCCCGTTCTGAAATTCCGGCTGAACGTTCCTGCATGTTAAGGTAGAAACGCCCGGCATCCAGCAAAGCTTGTTTGGGAATGAGTCCTACCAACTCGGAACCCGTAACCCGGATTCCCCGCTCTTCGGCTTTTTGCTTTACGGCTTCAAACGCTTCATGCACCTTGCAGATGGTAATGTCGGTCAGGTTCATGGAAATTTGGGCAATGCCGTACTCCTCAATGAACCAGCCTATGGCCTTTACGGACTTGAGCATTCCCGGCTCAAAAACAGGTTGACCATGCTCGTCTGTTATCGTTTTTCCCGTTAACGGGTTTCCCTCTCGTTTTACCCGGCCTTTTTCCCGCACATCAAAAGCAATGGCATTGGCTCTGCGGGTTGAAGTGGTATTCAAATTTACATTATACGCGACTAAAAAATTGCGGGCTCCGATAACCGTTGCCCCGCTTTTGGGATTAAAAGAGTCGGGACCGAAATCCGGCTTCCATTCCGGTTTTGTCATTTTTTCATTCAGCCCTTCATATTCTCCCGAGCGTATGTCGGCTAAATTTCTTCTGGAGGGGGTAGACGCGGAAAACTCATACAGATAAACGGGAATATCCAACTCTTCGCCCACGCGTTTTGCCAATTTTTTGCTCCATTCCACCGTTTCCTCCATGCTTATACCCGAAATAGGAATCAGCGGGCATACATCCGTGGCTCCCATGCGGGGGTGCTCTCCTGTATGTTTGCGCATATCAATGCATTCGGCTGCGGTTTTGATGGCCTGAAATGCTCCTTCAATGACTGCAGAGGGTTCTCCGACAAAGGTAAAAACGGTGCGGTTGGTTGCTTTTCCCGGGTCCATATCAAGCAGTTTCACGCCTTCAACACTTCTCACGGCATCGGCTATTTTTTCCAATACCTGAGCATCACGTCCTTCTGAAAAATTGGGAACACACTCAATGATTTGCTTATTCATACTGACTGATCTGTTTGCTTTGCGAAGATGCGAAATTCCTAGGTTGTGCAGGGCCTTCGGTTAAAAAAAAAGGCCCCGAAGGGCCTGAGGTATATAGAATCGGATTATGCTTCTTCCGATTTTTTCTTTGCCTTAGGAGCTGCCGCTTTTTTTGCTGCAGGCTCTTTCTTTGTTGCCGCAGGTTTTTTTTCTGCATTTGTTTTTTCTGCTTTGGCCTTAGGCTCTGCTTTTGCTTTCGAAGCTGCTTTTGGCTTGGGAGCTGCTTTCGGTTTTTCTTCTGTTACCGGTTGCTCCTTCACCGGCTTTACCGCTTTGGGTTTTGGTGCCGGAATTTCTTTTTTTACTTTACTCTTTCTGCTTACGCCGAAAGATCCCAAAAAGCGCTTTCCTTTTTTCGTTTTTTTATCTCCTCTTCCCATGAGAATATTGTTAAGTGTTTCACAAAACTACATTTTTTTTCAAACTTCGTTCATGTAGGTTGCAAAATAACCGGGATGTTAATCGTGACAGGAGTTCTCAGACCTCGTTATTTAAAATCTAAAAAGAAACATATCAATACAAGTAATTGAAGGCATTCTCTGTACCATTTTTTTATTCCTTTTCAGCTTGGCTTCGAAAAAAGCTTGTCTTAAAATTTTTGATTCAATATCGGATAAACCTTTTTTTATGCCGTGGAACGGATTACTTTTGGCAAAAAATTCATCAGTATGGCCAAAGCATCCGACATGTCAACCGGGAATTTCATCAAATACAACGGTGATTTGTATGTCATTACCGAATTGATTCACCGCACGCCCGGAAACCTGCGGGCTTTTTATCAGGCGAAAATGCGAAATGTGAAATCAGGGAAAACCGGGGAAAACCGCTTCCGTCCCGATGAGGAAGTTGAAATTGTCCGGGTGGAAGAAAAAGAACTGCAGTATCTCTATAAAGACGGAAACGCCATCGTATGTATGGATACCCAGTCTTTTGAGCAGTTTTATGTGGATGAAAAACTTTTCGGTGATTCCGAAAAGTTTTTAAAGGAGGGGCTTATGGTTACCGTTTCTTTCGATAATAACGACGCACCCGTGTATGCGAAACCTCCCAAAAGCGTGGAACTTGAAGTAACTTACACAGAACCCGGGGTGAAGGGAGATACGGCTACCAATACTCTGAAACCGGCAACCGTGGAAACCGGGGCTGAAATCCGTGTTCCCCTTTTTATCAATTCGGGTGAGCGGATCAAAGTAAACCCTGAAACCGGAGAGTATATGGAGCGTGTGAAATAACCGTTCTGCTTTATTGGTTTGCCTTTTTTTTCAGGCTCCTCTTTTTTATTTGGGATTATTTTTTGATGAATGGAGCGCGGAATTTGTTACCGGATTCCTGTTCATTTATCAGCATAAAATAAACACTCGAGGGTAATTCGGTTATATCTAAAATCTGGTTTTGGGAAACCCTTCCCGTCCGGATTATTCTGCCGGATATTTCCCTGATTTCCCAAACCGCATCGAAAAAATAGCCTCTGATGCTTAGTTCATTATCTGCCGGGTTGGGGAAAACAATGGCTTTATCTTTCCCTATTGCGGATGTAATGAAGGAAGAATTTACATAAATCTGAACATCTTCTTCAATGCTTAAAGAACAATCTTGATTGGAAATGACGCAGGTAACCTGTGCCGTGCCGGGAAATGGAAACGAAATCTCCACAGAATCGGTTCCCTGTCCCGAAAGAATATCGCCCAATGGGCAAATCCATTCATAAGTCATACCTGTTTCCGCAGGCACGGAAAAGACATACGGTATATTGATAAACAGGGAATCCGGGGGCAGACTCATAGAAACCGGGGTGGGAAATGGAATCATGGTTACCTGAACTGTTTCTGTTGTATCCCCGCAGGCAGTTGAGCCCACGAATGCCCAGATATCGGCTGTTTGCGAAACGGTAATACCCGGAGAGGTTTGTCCTCCCGACCAGATAACCGTGTTATTTGCCGGAACTGTCGTGAGCGTTACATGGCCTCCCTGGCAAAAGGTGAGCGCTCCTGAGGCCTGAATCATTGCATTTTCCACCGAAGGTTCCACCTGAATGGAAAAGCCCGGAGAGGAATTGCTGCATATTCCGTTCGATGCCGAAAAGGAAAATGTTCCTCCGGTGGGTGTTTCAATGGTGTCCGTATTGGCCGCATTGTTCCAGACATAGGAGAAGCCGGCCGGTAGGGCGGTGAGCAGAACGGTATCGCCTTCACAGAAGGAGGTGGGACCGGAAACCTGCGGATTCTGAGGCAGATTTTGGCTGCAGGTGTTTTGTGATGACAGCCAGGCCGCAGAACCGATTAAATTGCTGAATTGACTCCATCCGCTGCATTCTCCTTTCAAGAAATAGGATAAATAGGGAATGAGCAAAGCACGCACATAATTGAGTTGGATAGCTCTTGAAAGTCCGCCACCCGTTTGGCAGGTGCCTTCTCCGAAGTTGCAATTGAAATTATCCGCGTTGAACTGGCAATGATATGCACCGGTAATGCTCACGTAGGTTTTGCAGGAGGAGGCAGTAGAATTGTACATAAGGAGTTGGTTGGATGCAGGCGGTGCCACGCAATCCAAACTTCCGGCAATCACAAGGGAAGGAGCCGTCATGCCGGCCGCTGCGGAAACAGCGGATGGATTTGTTTCGGCGGCAGCCAGCGTGAAGAAGCAATTTACTCCGGAGGTGTATTGATTGGCCAGAAAAGTGCTTCCTCCTCCCATGGAGTGACCTCCGATGGCTCGGCGTCCGTTCAGTTTTTGAAAAAATAGGGATGTGGTAACGGTATTCAGGTTAATCATCCGTTGTGAAACAAGTGCCAGGTCTTTGCCGAAATCACCATGTGAGGGTGCAGGTAGAAGGCTTCCTTCGGTACGGGGCAATGCAACCACATAGCCTCTTCCCGCCAGAGAATCATAAAGAGGCTCATAAGCATCCCACGTCATCGCAAACCCATGCCCGAATACCACCACGGGAAGATTGGTGCCGGCAACGGGGGTATTGGTTCCTGCAGAGGTGGCGGGATAGTATATTTTGGTTTCAATCTGTCTTCCAGGTCCTCCTCCGCTGCCGAATCCGCCTGTTCTCGCAGGATCGTTGAACGTGATGGTAGTTTCACCAACTGCGTAAAATTGCGATTTTGCGGCAAGAAAGCTTGCCGTGCAGATGAATAAAAAAAGAAGTCGTTTCATCCGGTTACGGTTTAGAAAAAATATTTCAAAGTAAGTAAACCTTTTTTACTGATTTTGCGAAGATTAAGAAATTTACGCCATGAGGAAGGTTTTTTTATTCAATCCGTTTGCCTATTTACATCAACGGCTCAAAGAAAACCTTTGTTTTGAGGATGTGTCGGATGTGCTTTTCCTGGTTTCGGTGGCGTTTGTCCCTATATTTGGCAGCATCATTGCAATGACTCATGGCCGCACGATTAAGTATATTTATCATATTTAGTCTCTTTCTGCAACAGGCTTTCGGTAAAAGATTGCCGATTCCCGATTTGACAATTTCTCTGGAATCGGAAAGGCTGGATGTACACCCACAAGATATTCTTTTTTTACGGTTGAAAATAGAAAATGTATCATCACATCGCGGAAGTATTCTTATTCCTTACCATCAAAATTTTGGCAAGGCACTGTTTCAGTTCCGCATCTGCCGGGTAGATTCCGCGGGCTCTTATATACCTGTTTTTGAATCATCCGCTAATTTAAAAATGGATACAACCGCCTATAGGGCAACTGAAGGTTTCTGGCATTTAGAATCTGGGGAAACTTATATTCAGCCTTTTTTTATCAACGATGTTAAAAATGCCGCCAAAAGGTTTGAATCTTCTATCGGACTTCCTCACCTTCCCTCAGGAAAGTATGCGGTTCAAATGCTCTATCTGCCTAATAATTCTCCCTTTTTTCGCTACGCATTCAAAGAAAATGAGCATGACGATCCCGTTTTAGAGGATGGTGTAACCGATTATCCGGATCATTTCATTTGGCATGGCCCTTTTGTCAGCAATTGGCTAGAAGTAAACATATCAGACACATTATCCAAAGTTCCGATTACTAAGCCCCGCCATTGTTCGCTTTGCAGGAATATTCATAAACAGCGTTGGAGATGTGTAAAACAAAAATGGGATGCGCTTTCCCGCAAAGACGGTCATTCTGCCATCTTATGGAGATACGGCGGTCCTCAGTCTATTCTGTCATCTCTGCCGGCCTATTCGGTGTATGACGTAATTTTTCAAGTGGAATCAGGTATTGTCTATGCCTCCTTTAAATACCGCCTGGGGCGAATATTTCCTGTAAGATCCCGACTGGCTTCACTGTTATATCTGTTCGGTTTTCGCGGTACTCCTCTCTTTAAAACATCTCAGGTCAATCACGTTCGGTTGATGCAACTTCGGATTAGCGGACTGCGGTCCTTCTGATATAGGGATCCCTGTTTCCTTTCGGGAATTGGGGACAGGTGGTACCCCAATCCGTCCGGCGGTATTTATGTTGTTTTTTTGTATTCTGAAATGAGTTTTTGCAGATAAGCAGATCCTGCTTTTTTAAGTTTCTTTTCTGCAATGAGAGCCTCTTTT
>JBIJBG010000091.1:0-7754 GCA_044345355.1 Flavobacteriales bacterium | reverse complement strand
GTAAGGGTATTTCCCGAAACGGCGGCTCATTTCCGTAAAAAAACGGGACATGTAAGGTTGGAATTCTTTCCATGTTTTGGAATAATTTTTATCCTTTTTGTATAAAAAATGCATCAGCGGCCCATCAGGCACCTGCAGGGTTTCATGGATAAAATCGGGATCGGCGCCCCAGGCAAAATCGTGTACATTCTCGGCCACAAAGTGCCAGGTCATTTTATCGCCTGACGGTCCGGAAAGAGGTTTTGATGCGTCTTCATAGCCATGCCCGACTACATGCGGATTTTGGAGCAGGCCGGTAGCTCCAACTATAAAAGACTTATCCAGCGTGAGTTTTACGTCGAAATCAGCCCAAACGCCATAAAATTCGCGGGCAATATACGGATCGGGATGCCAGCCGTGTTCATCGTATTCCGCCAATTTCGGGTACCACTGACTCATGCTGTAAGCCACACCTTCCGCGCTGTATCTGCCGCTTCGGCGGATTTGTATGGGAATCTGGCTTTTAAATTCCATATCAAAAACCGTGGTGGCACCCGGCGCAATGGGTTGCGTATTTACCTCCAACACTGTGCCCTGAATGATATAATCCACGGGTTTTCCGTCTTGTTTCAGGCTGATGATTTTGTGCCAACCTTCTTCATCCGGAGTTAATTTTTGAATACGGTCTTTCACGCGGGGATCCGGATCGGGTAAGTTGCGGGAACGCACGTCCATTTCGCTGTTCGGACGGAACGCGTTGAAGTACAGGTGATAAAAAACCTGGCGCAGGGTATCACCCGAATGGTTGTAGTACGTTAATTTCTGCGTTCCTTCCAACCTATGTTTAGCTACATCCAACTGCACGTCCATCACATATTCGGCACGCTGCTGCCAATAGCCTTTTCGTTGTGCGGATAAAGAAATAAACAAAAAGAAAAAGGGCAAAAATGCCGTGGTCCGGAAATGAAACAAGCGAAAATTCATGGTATTCTCAGAGATGTTTAATCAAAAAATCAAAGGTAGCATAAGCGTGCGAAGCGTGAGCGGTTGCCTTACCGTCTTTCAGCAAAATCAACTGGGGCGATTGATGCATCACGCCCGTTTGCTTTGCTATGGCATTCGAAAGCTCACGGTGAGCCAACAAATCCAGATAATAAAGGGCCACCTTACCCGCAGGCAGATTCCAGTCACTTTCCAAATCGTGCCATTTGTGGGCGCTGATGCCGCAGCGCGTACTGTGTTTGAAGATAACCACAGGGATTGAATGCGAATGCTGCAACGCTTCGTTAAATTCCGTTTCGGACGTAAGTTCTTTCCAATCGTAAGGCAGTTGAATCATCTGATATAAATTACGTAAAAACCGTTTGAAAAGCCGCAGGAATATACCGGATTATATCGCCGGCGGTAACCCCTTCCCTACCGAGTTCAGAGGCCGCCAAATCGCCCGCCAGACCATGCAGGTAAACGCCCTGAAGAATGGCAACTACAAGCGGAATATCCTGAGCAGCCAAACCCGTGAGGAGTCCTGTGAGCACATCTCCGCTTCCGCCTTTAGCCATTCCCGGATTACCGGAAGTATTGAAAAATGTCTTTCCCGTGGGGGTGGTTACGGAGGTATAACGACCTTTAAGCACCACATAGCAGGAATATTTTTGTGAAAAATCCACCTGCGTTTTCCACCGCTCAAAACCTGTGGTATGCACCTTGGTAAGCCGGTCAAACTCTTTCGGATGCGGAGTAAGCACAGTCTGATTCGCCGGCAGAAAGGACAGCCAGGTTTTATTTTCAGAGAGAATATTCAGCGCATCGGCATCCAGCACAAGAGGACCTCCAAATTCAGCCAGCATATTTTTTACGGCAGAGGCGGTTTCCTGCGCCGTACCTAAACCCGGGCCTATGCCTAAGGCCGAAAAACGATCAGCATCGAATCGAAAAGGGGCTATCCATTTCCCTGATCCGGCCGTTTCTGCCATCACTTCGGGAAGAGCCGTTTGCACAAAAGGAATGAGGTCTGACGGAGTAAAAAGGGTGGTCAAACCGGCACCGGAACGCAGACAGGCAGAAGCTGACAGATGAGAAGCTCCGGCCTTTCCATAGGAACCGGCCACCAGGGCGGCATGGCCGAAAGTACCTTTGTGACTGAACGGACTTATTTTTCTTTTCAATTCGGCAACACCCTCCAGTGTAATCAAAAAATGAGGAGTGGATGTATCTTCCTTAAACTGCTGATTTATTCCGATAGGCAGGACACGCAAAGCACCCGTGAATTGTTCATTCTCTGCAAACAGAAATGAACGCTTGGGCTGTTCAAACGAAAAGGTGATTCGCGCCTTCACTACGGCCGAATTTTCGAACGGTTCATCCGCGGCCAGACCGGAAGGAATATCTACCGAAAAAATGGGACAGCCTGACTCATTCATGGCGTGAACGGTTTCGGCAAATAAACCGGTCTTCAAGGGTTTGGAAAGCCCTGTGCCGAAAAGTGCATCTCCGATTAAGGTATCCGGTCCCGAAATTTCTTTTTTCAAATCCTGCAGCGCATACTCCTCCGAAATAACGATTGGCTGAACTCCGGAATCTATCAATAGGCTGAACTGATGAACAAAATCGGGAGACCGTTTTTCTTCTTTACCTACGCAGATGACAGCAATTTGACCTACATGTGGTTTAAGCACCCGGGCCATCACCAAACCGTCACCTCCGTTATTACCCGGTCCGCAGATCATCACCAACTTTTTTATGGGCGTCAGTTCATCCAACACGGCGGATGCGCATCTCCGTGCGGCCCGCTCCATTAAAGCGGAGGAGGAAATGGGTTCATGCTTTATGGTGTAAAGATCACCCTCACGGATTTGTGCGGCAGAAAATAATTTCATGCGGGTATAGATTGAATCATGCGGGTCGTATACCACACATTCCAAGCAGTCAAAAATTAAGCCGGCTGGTACATGGAAGCGCGAATTTCTTTGATGCGCGGATCCATGATGTATTCATCGTAGGTCATTTCCTTGTCGATGATGCCCGCGGGCGTAATTTCGATGATGCGGTTGGCCACGGAATTCATGAATTCGTGGTCGTGCGTGGTGAATAAAACGGTACCGTCGTATTCCTTCAGCGAGTTGTTGAAAGCCGTAATGGACTCCAAATCCAGGTGGTTTACGGGTTCATCCAGAATGAGCAGATTGGCGTTGGTCATCATCATGCGGCTGAGCATACAGCGCACCTTTTCGCCCCCGGAGAGTACGTTGGCTTTTTTGAGCGATTCTTCGCCCGAGAAGAGCATACGCCCCAAAAATCCGCGGATGTAGGTTTCATCCTTCTCTTTGCTGAACTGACGCAGCCAATCCACCAGATTAAAATCGGTTTTGAAAAACTCGTGGTTATCAAGCGGCAGATAAGCCTTGGTAATAGTAACTCCGAATTGATAAGAGCCGGAATCCGCCTTTTCCTCATCTGCCAAAATGGAAAACAGGGTGGTAACCGCTATGGATTCCTTGGAGATAAATCCCACTTTGTCGCCTTTCTTCAGGCTGAAAGTAACCTGATTGAGAATAGGCTCTCCGTTTACCGCTTTGTTGATTCCGTTGACGGAAAGAATCTGATCACCGGCCTCTCGCTCCGGCTTAAAGAAAATATGCGGATACCGGCGGCTGCTCGGTTTAATTTCATCCACGTTGATTTTATCCAGTAATTTTTTGCGGCTCGTAGCCTGGCGCGATTTGGAGGCGTTGGCGGAGAACCGCGCGATGAACTCCATCAGTTCCTTACGTTTGTCCTCTGCTTTTTTGTTTTGCTGTGCACGCTGTCTGGCCGCCAACTGACTGGACTCATACCAGAACGAATAGTTGCCCGTAAACATCTGAATTTTGCTGAAATCAATGTCCACGATATGGGTAACCACGGTATCTAAAAAGTGACGGTCGTGCGAAACCACGATGACCGTGTTGGGGAAGTTGATGATGAATTCTTCGAGCCACATCACGGTTTCCACATCCAGGTCGTTGGTGGGCTCATCGAGCAGTAGAATTTCAGGGTTTCCGAAAAGCGCCTGAGCGAGCAGCACCCGTACTTTTTCGTTTCCGGAGAGCTCTTTCATCTGCCGGTAATGCCTGTCCTCTTTTACGCCCAGACCGCTGAGCAGGTTGGCTGCATCACTTTCCGCATTCCAGCCTTCCATTTCGGAAAACTCCGCTTCCAGGTCAGCAGCACGGATTCCGTCCTCGTCCGAGAAATCGGGCTTGGCATAAATAGCCTCCTTTTCCTTCATGATGTCATACAGTCGACGGTGGCCCATAATGACGGTATCCAGCACGGTAAACTCATCAAATTCGAAGTGGTTTTGCTTCAACACCGCCATGCGGGCGCCTGGCAAAATAGAAACCTGTCCGGCGGTGCTTTCAATCTCACCCGAAAGAATTTTCAAAAAGGTGGACTTACCCGCACCGTTGGCGCCGATTACACCGTAACAGTTACCGTTGGTAAAGGAGAGGTTAACTTCTTCGAATAAAATGCGTTTTCCATAACGCAGTTCCAGGTTGCTTACCGTAATCATGTTGTGATGAACTCTGTTTTAAGGGTGCAAAAGTACGACTTTCCGGGCGGTTTTCAAAACACTGCCAGGCGGATTCGGGAAAGATGAATAGCCAGAACAGCCAGACAAAAAAAGGGTGAAAAAACAATGCATCCCTGTAGCTAAAACCTTAGTGCAACTAATTAGCATGAAAATCCCCTTCTCTGACAAATACCTGTTTGTTAATTCATGTAAAAAATGATTTTTCCATTCATCAATTTGCGAAATTTGATCGTTAGCATTTCAAAAAAGTAACCATGAATTTACGCCATATCCTTCTCCCCTCCTCCTTTATCCTTTTATTTTTTAATCCCGTTATTAGTCAGGAACAGCCCGTAGATAAGCTTTCCGTGGTGTTTCACAGTGAGGAGGGCGAAAATATGTATGTGCGTGATAACCGCATTTTTTCAGAAGGATGGCATACCCTTCCGCAGGTAAATTTTTGGAAAAAAGTAGTGACCCTCCCACCCGATTCGGGATTGCTGAACGTGCATGCTAGGCGTGAAGTAGTTGCTGTGATTTCCGTAAAATTTTGGGAGATGATACCCGCTGAAAAGAAGGACAGCCTGCGCGCTTCGGTCAGAGAAAAGTTGGGGCTACCTGCCGATGAAAAGATTGTTTTCACGACGGGTAAGCGCGATTTTTATGACTTTGACCATGCCGTTTCCATCATTTCAAAAGCGTTCGACATATTTGAGCAGCAAGGTGTCCCGGCGTTTTACGCGCAGAGCATTTTGTTAATTGAATGTCCCGGAAAATTGAAAAAGTCAAGTGCCGGTGCGGCCGGTCATTTTCAGTTGATGCCTTCGGTAGCCACCAGCATGGGTTTGAAGGTGAATAAATACGTGGATGAGCGGAATGATTTTACCAAATGTTCAGAGGCTGCCTCGCGTTTCATCGGCAGGGTGTGTATTCCCAAAGCTGAAAACCTGCTGCAGGAACGAAATATCCCCTTCACCAAAAAAGACCTTTGGTTTAAGTTGCTGGTTCTGCATGTGTATCATGCCGGCTCGGGAAATGTGGCCGCCGCCATAGACAGTATGCCCCTGGAAAAAAGAACGGGAAATATCAACCTGATTATTACGCTGTGGCAAACCAAAGCTGCTTCGTTCGGTAATGCATCCCAAAATTATTCACAGATTGCGCTGGCCAATAATCTTCTGCTTTTTGAGCTCTTGGAGGAACGTTGTGCCGAACTCACCATAAGTCCCTACCAATACGCAGCATTTTAATTTCCTAAATTTGAAATACGACCTCGCTGCTTTTCGGTTGTTTTCTCTTCCCGGATTCTTCTTGTGCCAATAGAATTATCGAAAAGGTAAAGGCGAATTCAGGCATCCGAAAATTCAGATATTCAGTGACCGTGTTGGTTTGTGCTTCCGGAATTGTATACCGCGTCTGCTTGGTTTGCAGCATGATTTCTGATTTCAGAATCTCCATATTAGCTTCCGATGAGAGTTTTTTGCGGGCTATATAGTCAAATGCCGTCATATCAATACGGGCATCCGCTCCTCCAAGTACCTGCGCCAGATCGCGCACATAGCGGAGGTATTTCTCCGGGTAATTCCGTATCAAATCAGGTTCCTGACCGCCTTCCGGGGCAAAAGCATGGCCTATGCCCATCGGATACATTTTCTTTTCGTCGGGCTTGGCATGGGCATAACTGTCGCCGAGCCGGTGCAGCCCCCACCCTTTGCGTTTCATGTCTTTCGCCTCCAGAATCATGCGGCGTGAACGCGCCCTTTCACTTTCAGGATCTTTTCCGGTTAATGCGTGTACCTTGCCCTGGCGATGCAGCCAAAACCAGGTATTGGTGGCCCGAACGGTGTTGCCCTCCTCATCGAAAATCAAATCGGGTTTTTGTGCATAAAAAGCCAATTCTTTTGCATTGGGTATCTTAAGTAAAGTGGCCACCAGATATACCGTCCAGTAATGTCCGTCGGCCTGATAAGTCAGGCCTTTTACCGAATAAGGATTTTCGGCATTATGAGCAAATGAAACATTAAACAGCATCAAAAGAGAGAAAAGGATAATCAGGGTTCGCATGGAATACATTTAGTGCAAAACTACTAAAACAAGATAAGCTACACCCCATTTTTACGTTAAGAAACGGTACATTTGAATTTATTTTTTTTGTCTTGCTAAAATCCCAGCCTATGAAGCTTTTTTGGTGCGTTTCGGTGTCTATTTGTGTTTTGTTTTTTTATGGCTGCGGAAATAAAAACGAGTATAACACGCCGACTCCCGTAAAAAAAGACGCCGTGAGTGAACCGTTGATCCATGCCAATAAAAAACTGAGCGAAAACGAAAAACGAGAAATTGATGCCTACATACAACGGAAGGGCTGGCCGATGAAAGAAACCGGCTCAGGGCTTCGGTATTCCGTTTACCGGGAAGGCCGTGGCCCGCAGGTGAATAGTGGTGATTTGGTGACGGTGCTTTTTGAAATCACCTTGCTCAACGGTACGGTTTGCTACACTTCCGAAGATTCGGGCGAAGAACAGTTTATGGTAGATCACGACCATGTGGAAAGCGGTCTCCACGAGGCGATAAAATACCTGAAAGTAGGTGACAAAGCGAAAATCATCATCCCCTCCCATCTGGCATTCGGCCTGACGGGTGACAGCGATAAGATTCCGCCGCTGAGTCCGATTGTGTATGACTTGGAGGTGTTAGACACCCAACCGTTGAAACCCTGATTTATTTGGCTTCCATCAATTTCTTCTGAATAGAAGCGGCATAGTCTACCTGCCGTTTCAGCGATTCTGAAGACGGATTTTTAGAAGCCATTTTTTCCTTTTCGGTTTTTATTTTTCCTACTTCCATCAACATGAAAGGCAATACACCATACTGTTTATAACGGATACCCAAATCGGCCATAACGTCCAACAGGCGGCGATTTGAGGCTTCGTGATCACTTTTCACCACCCAGTCAAAGCCCTTTTTCAGCGTTTCCTGATTTTCCCCTTTCTCCATAAACAGATATTCTATGGCAAAAGAAGCAATGAAAACCAGCCCGGAAGTATCTTCCTCGTAGATGTAAATGTTGGCCATCACGCTGCGCAGACGACCGGACACATCTTCTTTATCCATGCTTTTCATACAGGCCGTGGCAGATGCCTTGTCGATACGGTAAAGACCGTCCAAACCGGCAGCACATAGACTGTAGGATTTCGCTTTCACCGCTTCTTGAAAGAGTGGTAAA
>JBIJBG010000100.1:0-7404 GCA_044345355.1 Flavobacteriales bacterium | reverse complement strand
TGGCGTATGTATGTATCGATATACCCAACTGTTTACTCCATTTTCTGAGAATTGCGTCAGTCCTAAATCCTGGATTCCTTTTTTAACAATATCCCGAAGTGAAACAGGATTTATGGAAATATGTCCCGTTTTTATGCCGATTTGGTTTAGCGCAAATGCCTGATCTCGAAAAAATACTCCTTCTGTCGGCTGGTATTTTCCAGGAAACGGATTGGATAAGATTAATGCATGCAAGATCCGCTTACTTTGCATGGCTTGCCTTTTCGGAGTTAAGGGAGAAAACCATAGCATTTAAAACACCCAAAAAGGCCCAGGTGAGGGGCGAAGCGATGAAGGAACTGTTGGCTGCTGAAATGGGTATGAAAGCTATTATCATAAACAAAGCCGGAACCAGCTCTGTAACACCTTTTCGCACCCCTCGCAACGTATACACAAAAACCCATCCACCCCATAAGGCCCAAAGCAGAAAAATAATTATTCCGTACTGGCTGCCTATTTCAACGGCTCCGGAATGAGCATCTGTAAAACCGAAGGTAGGATACGCCTGACTTTGCGTTCTCATCAATTCGGAAAACTGTCCCGGGCCAACCCCCAGAAATTGCGATTTTTGAAAAACATCCCAGCCGTTTTTTAACATGTTGAGCCGAACCGTTCGGCTGCTTTTGGCTAATGGGTCTAACTGTACCTCAGGCCCTTCTCCCTCGGCGGCAAACAGGCCTCCCGTAAAGCCTCCGTGTATGCCTACGATGAGTACGATGCCCAGAAACAAAAAGAGTATTCCGCCCCAGCGATTCCTATTTTTTGCGAAGGATAAGCGGATTTCCGGATAAAAACGATAGACAAGATAAAATAGGGGTAGCGTAACAGCCATGAGGCCGAATCTGGAAAGGGTAAACCATAAAACAAACAAAATGAGCATGATGAACAACAGAGGTTTTAGCGGCTCCTTTTTGCTGATTAATTCCGCAAACATTATATAAAAACAGATAGCCAGAAAGATTGCCAGATGATTTGGATTGCCGAAAGTTCCAGAAGGTGACAGACGCACAAAATGAATGGGGTCGGTAATCAGAATTTCCGTGGCGTAAGGGGAGGGCAGGTGGCTTTTCGTGGCAATTTCAAAAAAGGCGAGTGTCAGCATAAATCCAAGGGGCCAAAAGATGAAATTTTTTAAAAAATGGCCGGGTTGGTTTATGTGCTTTAAGGCCTGTCCGAATGAAAATAAAAATCCTGCGCCGAATATCAGATTACCCAATTCTTTGATGGCTTCTGTTTTATTTTCTGCGTGAATTGAAAATGCTGTTCCATAAAGTATCATGCTCACGGGTAAAAGCACCACCCAATCGGATTTTTCAAGTCGACGTGTTTTTGGTTTTTTTAGCAGAAGGAAGCCGTAAAAGAGAGATGCCAGAACAATGGCGATTCTCAAAGGGTAAAATGAAAAAGGCCCAACGGGAATGTCAAACATATCGGCACCGCCGGTGAGGGTAATCAGAAGGGTTGCGAGAATGGTACGGTGCGTTGTGTCCTTGGTATTCATCGCCAAAAAAGCTCAATCTTACACATTGGCCGTCATCATCTCCAGAAAGAAGGCAATCTGTTTTTTCAATTCTTTTCTGGGTACGATTTTATCCAGAAATCCGGTTTCCAAAACAAATTCTGCCGTTTGAAATCCCTCCGGCAGGTCTCGTTTTATGGTTTCTTTTACCACGCGCGGACCGGCAAAACCGATTAATGCTCCCGGCTCGGCAATGTTTAAATCTCCCAACATGGCAAAAGAAGCAGTTACTCCACCCGTGGTAGGATTGGTAATCAGCGAAATATAAGGCAATTTTGCCTGGGAAAGTTGGGCCAATTTAGCCGAAGTTTTTGCCATCTGCATCAGTGAAAAGGCTCCCTCCATCATTCGTGCTCCGCCTGATTTTGAAATAATGATGACCGGATGTTTCTTTTTAATCGCATAGTCGATGGCCCTGGCAATTTTTTCTCCCACCACGGAACCCATGGAACCTCCGATGAAATCAAAATCCATGCAGGCCACTACGGTCTCTTTTCCTTCAATTTTTCCTACGGCAGATTCCACTGCATCTTTTAAACCCGTATTGGCGATGACTTGCTTTACCCGGTCGGTGTATTTTTTGGTATCGGCAAAAAGTAGTGGGTCTCCGGAGGTGAGATTTGGATTCAGCAGTTTGTATTTGTTATTATCAAACAGGATGGCAAAGTACTCATCTGATCCGATGCGGTCGTGGTGGCTGCAATTTTGGCAAACCCAAAGTTGCTCTGCATGCTCTTCTGTGCGCATGATATGCTTGCAGGAAGGGCATTTGTACCAAAGGCCTTCCGGTGTTTCTTTCTTTTCCTCCGTGGAGGTCAGAATTCCGCTACGAATGCGTTTAAACCAAGACACGGTTTTTTATTTAGGATGAGTAATTGCGATTAAGCTATGGTAACGGATTCATCCAGATAAACGTCCTGAATGGCTTTTAGCAGGCTTATTCCTTCATGCATGGGCTTTTGAAAAGCTTTACGGCCGGAAATTAATCCGTGGCCTCCTGCCCGTTTATTGATTACGGCAGTCATTACCGCTTCTTTGAGGTCTCCTGCACCTTTGGAGGCTCCGCCCGAATTTATAAGTCCTATTCTTCCCATGTAGCAGTTGGCCACCTGGTACCTGCACAAATCAATGGGGTTTTCCGACGTCAGTTCACCATACACCCGTTTGTCAATTTTTCCGTAACTGCTGTCGCCCATCTGCATGGCCGTGTATCCGCCGTTGTTTTCAGGTAATTTTTGCTTAATAATATCAGCCTGTATGGTCACGCCTAAGTGATTGGCCTGTCCGGTGAGGTCTGCGCTCACGTGGTAATCTTTGTCTTTTTTAAAATCGTTGTTTCTGAGGTAGCACCACAAAACCGTCGCCATGCCCAATTCGTGGGCCATTTCGAAAGCTTTGGCAATCTCTACGATCTGCCGGCTGCTTTCCGATGAACCGAAGTAAATTGTTGCACCCACTGCCACGGCTCCCATATTCCAGGCATCCCGGATGGTACCGTACAATACCTGGTCAGCCTTGTTTGGATAGGTGAGCAGTTCGTTATGGTTTATTTTAACCATGAACGGAATTTTATGCGCATATTTTCTGGAACAGGATGCCAGTACTCCGAACGTGGAAGCCACGGAATTACAGCCTCCTTCAATAGCCAGTTTTACAATGTTTTCAGGATCAAAATAAGCCGGATTCGGCGCGAAGCTCGCACCTGCACTGTGTTCAATACCTTGGTCAACAGGCAGAATGGATACATAGCCGGTCCCGCCCAATCGACCATGATCATAAATGGCTTCAATGCTGCGCAAGGTTTGGTTGCTCCTGTTACTCAGCGAAAAAATCCGATCGGTGAAATCTGCCCCGGGCAGATGAATCTGTTCTCTGGTGATGCCTTTGCAGGTGTGATTCAGCAGATAATCTGCCTCATTTCCGAGTATGTCGGCTACGTTTGCCATATTCTTTTCACTTTAAGGGAGGGCAAACTTACTCATTTTTGAGTTTACGACAACCCTATCTCCCTTACTCTCTGAAAATCTGTTTATTGAACAGATTCTTTCAATTACTTTACTTTTTTTCGGCTACTGCTATGTTTTGTATTCCCCGAAACAAGGCATCCGCATTGAATGATATGCTGTCTATACCTTCTCTAGTTAGAAATTGGGTAAACTCAGGAATGTCGCTGGGAGCCTGTCCGCATAAACCAACTTTGATTCCATTTCGTTTTGCGGCCTGAATGGTTTGTCTGATTAAATATTTGACGGCCGGATTTTCTTCGTTAAATAAATGGCTGATTAGGTTAGAGTCGCGATCCAATCCTAACGTAAGTTGGGTCAGGTCATTGGAACCGATCGAAAAACCGTCAAATAAAACGGCAAACTCATCGGCGAGCAGTGCATTACTCGGTATTTCAATCATTACATAAATCTCTAATCCATTTTCTTTTCTGACTAAACCGTTTTTTTTCATTTCGGTCAATACCTGCCGTCCTTCCTCGGGGGTTCTGCAAAATGGGATCATCAGTTTTACGTTGGTCATCCCCATCTCGCTCCGTACTTTTTCCAAGGCTTCACATTCCAGCGCAAATCCTTCCCGGTAAAAATCGCTGTAATATCTGGATGCTCCCCTTAGCCCGATCATCGGATTTTCTTCAAGGGGTTCGACAAATTTTCCTCCAATGAGGTTGGCGTATTCATTACTTTTGAAATCGCTCAGGCGTACAATAACCTCCTTCGGATAAAATGCCGCAGCCACCTGCGCTACGGCTTCCTTAAGATTGTTCACAAAGTATTCCTTTCCCGAGGCGTATCCTTTTATCAGCGATTCAATGGTCCGTTGTATTTCAGGGTCGGTTACCTTTTCCGGGGTAATCAGCGCTAAAGGGTGGATCTTTATGGAATGGGTAATGGTAAATTCAAGCCGCATAAGCCCCACTCCTTCACAGGGTAATTGACTTAATGAGAATGCTTTTTCCGGGTCGGCCAGTATCAGCATGGGCCTTATATGGGTGGCGGGTAAGCGGCTGAAATCTTCTTCTTTTACATCCCAGGATAGTCTGCCGTCGTAAATGAAACCTTTGTTGCCTTCGGCGCAGGATACCGTAATTTCTTGCCCGTTCCGAATATTTTGGGTAGCATTACCGCAGCCAACAACTGAAATTGTGCCCAATTCGCGGGCCACTATGGCGGCATGGCTTGTTCTACCTCCTTTGTCGGTGATGATGGCGGCCGCTTTTTTAAGAAGCGGATCCCAATCGGGGTTAGTCATCTCCGTCACCAGAATTTCTCCCGTTTGGAGTTTTTCTCCCTGTTCAGGATTATTCAAAATACGGGCAATACCGGCGGTGATTTTATCTCCCAAGGCGATACCACTGGCTAATACAGGGGTATTCCGAATTGCAGGTCTGAGTGTGTAAACCGCCCGTGTTTGCTTCTTTTTTAGACTTTGCACGGTTTCAGGGCGCGCCTGGACAATGTAAATGATGCCGGATAATCCGTCTTTAGCCCATTCAATATCCATGGGCTTTCCGTAATGGGTCTCTATTTTTAGACATTGTTTCGCCAACCCGATGACTTCTTCCTCGGAAAGGGTAAAGATTTGCTGTAGTGCCGGGTCAGTTTCCCTGTTCTGGATGTTTCCGATGGCAGATTTTTCTTCATTTTCCCGGGTATAGATTAAGGTGTATTCTTTTTTTCCGCATCTTTTTTTCAAAATCGGATTGTACTCCGGATGACCTAATGTCGGTTTAAAAATCACCCATTCATCGGGAGTGACACGGCCTTGCACGATATTTTCACCCAAGCCCCAGCAGCCCGAAACGACCACCACATTTCTCATACCGCTATCCGGATCAAGCGTGAAAGCTACTCCCGAAGACGCCAAATCACTGCGCACCATCTGTTGCACACCCACAGAAATTGCAATATCTAGGTCGGCCAAGCCCTTGTCAAATCTATACTTGATGGCTCTATCAGTGAAAAGCGATGCATAACAACGAAGCACTGCTCCTGTCAGCGCCTCTTCTCCGCGTATATTCAGAAAGGACTCCATTCGTCCGGCAAAACTGGCCGTTGGAAGATCCTCCGCCGTGGCGCTGCTTCGTACGGCAACGTCAATCTCCTTCGAACCGCAGGATTCGGAAAGGATACGGTATGCCCTGTTAAGTTCCTCTCTGATTTCTTGGGGTAAATTTCCTGTAAGAATGATATTTCGTGCCTGCTCTCCCACAAAAGACAGATTGGAAAAATCCTTTTTATCCAGTATTTGCAGTAGTTTGGCAAGTGGTTTTTCCAACTGATTCGTTTGCACAAATAGCTTATATGCTCCAGCCGTGATGGCAAAACCGTCTGGAACCTGAATACCTTTCTTATTCAGGTGATTATACATTTCCCCCAAAGAGGCATTCTTTCCGCCTACCCAATTCATGTGGCGGTGGCTGATTTGCTGAAATGGCAAAATCCACGGTTCCCGATCCATAATTAATTAAATTCAGACCGTGAAGCTAAGGCAATCAACCCGGCAATAAAATGACTTTAATCAACCTGCCCTGTTCTCTTTAAAAGCAGGCAGATGGATGAAATGATATTCAACCGGAACATTACTGGCCTTGTGCCAGCGAAAACCCCGGTTTTCCGTCGAAGGTGTATAAATTTTCTGTTTTTATGACATCCAAACCATGTGATTCGATGCTTTGCAACAAGTCAATAATATCCATATTGTTGAGCTTATCTCCCGAATCTGATGCGTGAAACCGGCAACGCCAGTGATCGGTACAAAAAGTTTCCTTGAAGCCTTGGGGCCATACCTTGATACCCCTGTTGGTAATGATTTTTAAGGTTAATTTATCTGTACTTGTCTTGTTCAGTTTTTCGCCTAATTCTTCCGGATCCGTATCTTTCCAGTGAATAAAAATATCTACTCCCGTGAGTTCTTTCTTTTTTGGTGCCTTCCTTTGATATTTTGGCAGATGAAGCGCTCCGCCACCCTTATAGTTTGCAACTTTCAGAGTGCCTGGTTTTTGTCCTAAATTGGCAATGACGGCCTCTGCAAACTCTTTGGTGCCTAATTTTTGCTTGCTTATTCCTTCTTCATAAATATCACCGGTGTGCAGACCGTCTTCCATGGTTTTGAGCCACGCATTTTGCACTTTTTCGGCGGCTTCAAACTCCCCGATATGGACCAGCATCAAAATCGCTCCTTGAAGCAATCCGGAGGGATTTGCCATATTTTTACCCGCAATATCAGGTGCCGTTCCATGAATGGCTTCAAACATGGCACATTCTTCCCCGATGTTCGAAGATCCTCCCAGACCTACGGAACCCGTAATTTGCGCTGCAATATCAGAAATAATGTCGCCATAAAGATTTTGCATCACGATGACTTCAAAATCTTCGGGAGTATCAGCCACCTTGGCAGCGCCTATATCCACGATCCAATGTTCGTTCACAATATCAGGATATTCGGCGGCTATTTCATTAAAAACCTGATGAAATAACCCGTCAGTCTGTTTCATGATGTTATCCTTGCTGAAGCAGGTTACCTTTTTCCGATTATTTTGCCGTGCATATTCAAAGGCATAGCGGACAATTTTTTCACAGCCCGGTCTGCTGATTAACTTGAGGCATTGAACAACCTCATCGGTCTGCTGGTGTTCTATTCCCGCGTAAAGATCTTCTTCATTCTCCCGAATGATGACCAAATCCATGGTGGAATGCTTGGTTTGGATGTAAGGGAAATAACTTCTGCATGGTCTGACATTGGCATACAGTCCCAAGGTTTTACGTGCAGTTACGTTTAAACTCTTATATCCGCCGCCTTGTGGAGTGGTTATGGGTGCTTTTAAAAAAACTTTATTTCTG
>JBIJBG010000090.1:0-7817 GCA_044345355.1 Flavobacteriales bacterium | reverse complement strand
AATTGAGGCGTTAATCGTACGAGATATCGTTGTACTATGTGGCGGTAACCCCAACAAAATCAATGAATTCTATAATTCAAGTTAAGGTTTCGAACACTTATGATTTGTAATCCGGAAGTTGTTATCTGCGTATTTGAAATGCGCATTGGTTGCATATTCCATACGGGATCTCTGCCATGCCGCGTACAGCCGGACAAATACGACACTGCGGAAAAGTCGGGTGTGGCAAAAAGGATTATAAATCCTGATGAGCAGGGGATTACAGGGATTGTAAATCCCTTATTAAATGCTTCCGGATTATTCCGCTACGCTCCATGCTCCGCTTAGCTCCGCCAAATCCGGAAGAGCAGGGTTGAAAAATCGACTTTTTTATACCAAGACAGAAACAGGAAGGAATGTATGTCGGCGGGCATACATGTCCAAAAAACGCTCCAGTTCTGCCAGACTATACCGTGTACAGGCTTTGGGATGGCCTAATGCGGTAAACTCTCCATGCGGATGATGGCGCAATGCACGGGGAAGCCTGTGCACAAAAAAACCTTCGAGCGACACGTAATGTGGTGAAAAGCGGGTAAGCGAACGCCATCGGGTTCCCGGGGCGGGCACGGGTTTTCCGTTGCCTAAGGGTTTATGCCCGTCGGGATGGAGCCTTCCCAGAGCAAACAACTGCCAAAAAAACCAGGGAGGCAACATGTAGTCGGATATGGGTAATTCGCAAAAACGGCCTCCTGAAACCGCACGGCAGGGATCTTCGTCAAACCGCCAGAGTCCTGCATGCGGACAATCACGAAAATCATAATCATACAAATCTGAACGGTAAAAACCGCCGCGAAACACGGAGGACTCGATACGAATGCCAGCCTCATACAAGGCATCCGCAATATGGCTGAACGGCTGCATGCACCAGCCGCCTGCCCGGTAGGCGGTAACGGCCGTTTGAGCGGTTTCCTCCAGCACCTGCCTGTATGTGCGGATAATTTCGGCTGCTTCGGATTTGGAAAAATCGGCCAATTTGTAGCGGGATACATTCATTTTCCAATTTTCCCCGTCGTAGTAGGAATCTTCCCAGTGCGGGTGAATATGCAGCTGCACGTCATTCCCGCTCTTTACCAGCTGTTCCAGCTGCCGCGAAACGGCATCGTATTCCTTGCGCACTCCGGTAAATTTTTCTTTGAATTCGCGCAGGCGTAACAGATATCCGCAGTCCACAAAATACGTCATGGGTACGCCGGTTTTCTTACTGATTTGCATAAGCGCCCCAGTGGGCTCAATCATGCAGCTTTGGGCCGTTCCGGTAGGACTGCCGAAGAACAGTTCATAATCCCAGGTGAGAAAAATCTTCATGCGGGATAAAGGTAGAGATTCTTTAGGCAAGAGGCAGGAGGATTGTTTGGTTGCTTTTTTTGATTGTTTTGTGGTTGTTGACGAAATCCGTCCTTTCCCCGATTCCCGATAGCCATGGGGATATTGGGGCTTGTTCTTTGATCCTTGCTCTGTGTTTTTGGTATCAGCACATCAACTCCTCACCCTTCGAGTTTAATTTGCCCGTGCCTGCGCAAATCACCTCAGGGAATCGGAATCAGCACATCACCCATTCCTCACTCTCCACTCTCCCTCTTACCCGTTAGCCATCGGCCTCCCTCTGTTTTGCTCCGCCGTCCTGAGGCTCTCGAAGGACAAGTACAGCCCGACACGGACGCCGATGTGAAAACGGCTACCTGACCGTGCATAAGGCAACCGATAATACAAGCTTAACCCCCGGCTCGGAAAATAACGCTACCTTTGCGCCCTTAAATACAAAAGAGCGGAAATGGCCGACATCAGAAACATTGCGATTATAGCCCACGTTGACCACGGAAAAACCACCCTGGTGGACAAAATCATGTTCCAGTGCAAGCTGTTTCGTGATACCGAAAACCAGGGAGAACTTATTTTGGACAACAACGACCTGGAGCGTGAACGCGGAATCACCATCTTGTCGAAAAATGTGTCAGTGAATTACAAAGGCACCAAAATCAACATCATCGATACTCCCGGCCACGCCGACTTCGGCGGCGAAGTGGAGCGCGTACTCAATATGGCCGACGGCGTATGCCTTCTGGTGGATGCGTTTGAAGGCCCCATGCCCCAAACCCGCTACGTGCTGGAAAAAGCCATTTCGCTGGGCAAGAAACCCACACTGGTGATTAACAAAGTGGATAAGGAGAACTGCCGCCCCGACGAGGTGCACGAGCAGGTGTTTGACCTGATGTTTAACCTGGGAGCCACCGAGGAACAACTCGACTTTCCTACGGTTTACGGAGCCGCCAAAAACGGGTGGATGAGCACGGACTGGAAAAATCCCAAAGAAGACCTCACCGACCTGCTGGATATGATCATGGAGCATATTCCCGCTCCGAAAATGAATGAGGGTAGCTTACAACTGCAAATTACGTCCATTGATTATTCTTCCTTCATTGGCCGAATTGCCATAGGCCGCGTAAACCGAGGCACCATCAAGTCGGTTCAGCCGGTATCGTTAGTAAAACGCGACGGTTCCATCGTAAAATCGCGGGTAAAAGAATTATACGTTTTTGAAGGACTCGGCAAGAAAAAAACCGAAGAAGTTGGCTGCGGAGATATTTGCGCCGTGGTGGGCATAGACGGTTTTGAAATCGGAGAAACCATCGCCGACTTTGAAAATCCGGAGGGAATGTCTCCCATTTCCATCGATGAGCCCACGATGAGTATGTTGTTTACCATCAACAACTCCCCGTTCTTCGGTAAAGAAGGCGAATACGTTACTTCACGTCACCTGCGTGACCGCCTGTTTAAAGAAACTGAGAAAAATCTGGCCTTGCGTGTGGAGCAGGGCGATACCGCAGATGCGTTCATCGTGTACGGAAGAGGTGTACTGCATCTTTCCGTATTGATTGAGACCATGCGCCGCGAAGGATACGAATTGCAGGTAGGCCAACCCCGTGTAATCATTAAGGAGATTGACGGAGTGAAATGCGAACCCATGGAATTTTTAACGATTGATTCGCCCGAAGCCTGCTCCGGAAAAATCATTGAGTTGGTGACCAAGCGCAAAGGTGATATGTTGGTTATGGAACCCAAAGGTGACCTGATGCATCTGGAATTTGAAATTCCCTCGCGCGGAATCATCGGCTTACGCACAGATGTGCTGAACGTATCTGCAGGTGAAGCCATCATGGCTCACCGCTTCAAAGCCTACGAACCTTGGAAAGGAAGTATTCCCGGACGGTTGAACGGCTCCATCATCAGCGGAGAAAGCGGTTCGTCCTATGCCTACTCCATTGATAAACTTCAGGATCGGGGCACATTCTTTATTGATCCGGGTGACGAAGTGTACGAAGGACAGGTTATCGGTGAGCACACCCGTGATAATGATCTGGTAGTAAACGTAACCAAAGCGAAACAGCTTACCAACATGCGGGCATCGGGAGCCGATGAAAAAATGCGGATTGCGCCCGCCACCAAATTTTCGCTCGAGGAAAGCATGGAGTACATTCAGGAAGATGAGTATGTGGAAATCACGCCGAAAAGCACACGTCTGCGTAAAATTTACCTGAACGAAAACGACAGGAAGCGTTTCGGAAAAAGTTAAGTTTCCGGGCACAGTTTCCGGCTCGTCCGAAAAAAGTATTTTCAGCCTCAAAAAAGAGGATGCAGTTTTCGACACGTTCATTCGGTAAAACCCTGAGCGGAGAAAAAGCCACCTTGAATCGGGTGAAGACACCCCGGGGCATGGAGGTTGATTTTACGGATTACGGTGCACGGATCGTGGCCCTTCGGGTACCGCAAAAAAATGGTAATCTTGCTGACATAGTTCTGGGATACGATTCAGTTATCGGATATGATACGGGAAAACGATATTTCGGAAGCAATCCCGGGCCTTTCGCCAACCGGATAAAGGGAGCCGGTTACACCATTGACGGCTCTTATTATCCGCTGGAGGCCAACGAGGGGGAGAACCAACTGCACGGCGGCAAAATCGGCTTCGACAAGCGGTTTTGGATTCCTGAAAATACCGCATCCGGAATTCGCTTCAAAACAACCATTCCCCATGGAGAGGCCGGCAGACCGGGCAATCTGAAGTGCACCATCGAATACATCCTGCAGCAAGATTATACCCTTCAGGTTTTATTCATGGCAGAAACGGATGTGCCTACCCACGTAAACATCACCCATCACGGTTATTTCAATTTAAACGGAAATGGGGATATCCCCGTGCTGAACCATATTCTGCAATTGAATGCCGCGCATGTTCTGCAGGTTGATTCCGCAAAAATTCCTACCGGTGAACGGATGCATGTGGAAAATACCCCGTTTGATTTCCGGAGGCCTGCCGCTATAAGAGATCGGGTTGCCCTGCTGCATGAGGACTTTGATCATTGTTTTGTGCTCAATCAACAAGATGGAATTCAGGCAGTGGTGCACTCTCCACACTCCGGCATAGAAATGACCCTTCAAACCGATTACCCGGGCATGCAGTTTTATTGCAGCGGAAAAGCCGCCGGCTCAATTGCCGGAAAAGGTGGCGTACTCTATCCGCCCTATTCTTCTTTGTGCCTGGAACCCCAATATTTCCCCGATGCGCCGAACCGGCCTGAATTTCCCTCCACGCTTCTGCGACCGGGAGAAATCTATAAAAAGCAGATAACCCTTACATTTAGCCTAAAATAACACAAACCGTGACTTTTTCCGCCATTGATTATCTGGTTCTTTTCGGTTACATGGCCCTGATTATGGGCGTAGGTCTTTGGGTGTCGCGAAAACAAAAAGGCACACAAACCGACTCCTCCGATTATTTTCTTGCAGGAAAAGGCCTTTCCTGGTGGGCGGTAGGCGCATCCCTCATTGCATCAAACATTTCTGCCGAACAGTTCATAGGCATGTCCGGTTCGGGGTTTGTGATCGGCATGGGCATTGCTTCTTACGAGTTCATGGCTGCCGCCACCTTAATTTTAGTCGCCGTATTTTTTCTTCCTATATTTTTAAAAAAGGGCATTTACACCATGCCACAGTTCCTGGAAATGCGGTATAACAAAACCGTGAAATACATCATGGCTGTTTTTTGGTTGCTGGTATTTGTATTCATCAATCTCTCTTCCATTCTCTACTTGGGTGGCCTGACCATCAAAAATGTGTTGCTTGGGGGAAGTGACCTCCTGATCGGCGGATTGACCGTTAATCCGCTGGTGGCGGGAATCGTTGTTTTGGCCCTTTTTTCGGTGGCCTACTCGCTGTACGGAGGATTGCGGGCCGTGGCGCTTACGGATGTCATTCAGGTGGTTTTTCTGCTCGGGGGCGGATTACTGACCACCTACATGGCACTTAAAGCTCTCAGCCCTGATCAAGGTTTTTGGGGCGGTTTCATCGCACTCACGGAGAAAGTACCGGAAAAGTTTGACCTGATTTTAGACAAAAATCATCCGAACTACGCCGACCTGCCGGGTTGGAGTGTTTTACTGGGCGGTATGTGGATTGCAAACCTGTATTACTGGGGCTTTAACCAGTATATCATTCAGCGGGCGCTGGCTGCAAAAAGCATTACGGAGGCGCGAAACGGATTGCTTTTTGCCGGATTTCTGAAAATTCTTTTGCCGCTTGTGGTGGTAGTGCCGGGCATAGCGGCTTTTGCCTTGCAGGCGCCGATTGCCAAGCCTGACGAGGCCTATCCCTGGCTCTTAAATCAATTTATTCCTACGGGTGTTAAAGGATTGGCATTTGCCGCTTTGGTGGCCGCAGTAATCAGTTCACTGGCATCCATGATGAATTCCATCAGCACCATTTTCACGCTGGATTTGTACAAAAGCCTCATCCGGCCTGATGCCGATGAAAAAACATTGGTCCGCACGGGACGGATGGCTGCCCTCATTTCAATTCTGATTGCCATACCCGTAGCGTTCAGTCTCCAACGGTTAGATCAGGCGTTTCAATTTATTCAGGAATTTACGGGATTCATCAGTCCCGGCGCTTTGGCTATTTTTATTCTGGGTATTTTCTGGAAAAAAGCCAATGCTTCCGGAGCCCTGGCCGCCGCCGCAGGTTCCTTTGTTTTCTCCATCGCGCTTAAGCTCGCCGTTCCCGCTATGCCGTTCATGAACCGGATGGGGGTAGTTTTCCTCCTGTGCATTGCGGTGATGGGGCTGTTCGGCATGATGCATACCACGAAACGGGAAGACAAAGCCATTGCTTTGAGCGCAGCGCTTTTCCGCACAACAGCCTCCTTCCGGTGGGGTTCCGCGTTGCTTATTCTTTTGCTTACTTTCCTTTACGCGATTTGGTGGTGATGAAAGAACAGATTGCACAAAAATTTCGAGAACTGTACGGAACGGAGGGTACTCTTTTTGAAGCTCCGGGACGAATCAACCTGATTGGAGAACATACCGATTATAACAACGGCTTTGTGCTTCCCGGTGCCATAGATAAATACATGCGGGCAATGATCCGATGGAACGGAACGGATACCCTACGTGCATTCTCCATCAATCTGGGGCAATATACCGAGGTAACCCTGGGAAGCAGGCGGGCAGATAAAACCTGGGCAAATTATCTGTTGGGTACCGCCGAAGAATTAAAAAAACGCGGAGCGGACATCTCCGGATTTGATTGCGTATTCGGCGGGGACATACCTCCCGGAGCCGGATTATCGTCATCCGCCGCACTGGAAAGCGTAATAGCTTTCGGTCTAAACGAATTAGGCGGGTTTGGTTTATCCGGGCTTACCTTAGCCGAAGCCGGGCAAATGGCAGAGCATCATTATGCCGGCGTAAAATGCGGAATCATGGATCAGTTTATTTCGCTGCATGGTAAAAAAGACCATGTGATGCGGTTAGACTGCCGGAACATGGCATTTGACTACTATGCTTTTCCCTCAGAAAAAGCGGGACTGCTTTTAATGGACACGGGGGTGAAACATGAACTGGCGGCATCGGAATACAATGTGCGGAGGCAGGAATGTGAAAAAGGTGTAACTGTTTTGCAAACCCATTTTCCCGATATCCTTTCGCTTAGGGATGCCGCACCCGAACAGTTCATGGAACTGAAAACCAAAATGCCGGAAACGGTTTTTAAACGATGCCTGTATGTAACCGAAGAAAATAATCGGGTTTCGCTCATGTGCGAGGCTTTGGAAAGTGGGGATGCCGAAAAAGCGGGAGCATGTATGAATCTCACCCATGGGGGACTGAGCGCACTTTTTGAAGTGAGTTGCGCCGAGGCTGATTTTTTGGCGGAAACCTGTCTGGATTCCGGTTTGGTTTACGGAGCACGGATGATGGGGGGTGGTTTCGGGGGCTGCATTCTTATGTTGACCAAACCCGGGGTAAATCCGGCAGATTTCGATAACATCCGGGAAAAGTATGAACGCAAATTCGCACGAAAACCCGAAGTGATGAAAGTAAACCTGAGCAACGGCGCCGGATTCTGCGATTAACTCTTTTTGATTCAGAAAGCAAAAAGCGGGCAAACTACTTTACCCGCTTTTATACCATAAAACAAACACCTGTAATGAAAACCTATGAAAACGAAACACACAATACCGATTTTGGTTCGATAACAGAAAATTACCGAACATGTGTTGTGCTATATCCTTTTCTTGGCAGAGAGCTCGTGAGAAGAAAGAGATTTTAATTTTTCAAGCCCTAAAATTTCGAAACTTCCGCCCCCATTTTTGTAGTCGCGGGAATAGTGGTGTAAATTTTCCAACACCGTGTGATCTACCAGATTAGCGTTGGAAAAATCAAGGATGATTTTTTTACCCCGGGGCAGACTGTCCAAGGATTTTTTCAATTTGATGTAATTGCTGA
>JBIJBG010000149.1:0-5393 GCA_044345355.1 Flavobacteriales bacterium | reverse complement strand
GCAATATCCTGATTTTGCTTTTTGATTGAATAATTAAAGGAAAGGCCGGTTTTCACCGGTCTTTCCTTTTTTATAGTTTTATGCCTTGTATTAATAATTATTGTTTTATGGAAAATCAAGACGAAAATCAACTGAGTATCGAACTGTCTGAAGAGATTGCCGAAGGGATTTACAGCAATCTGGCGATTATCACCCACTCCAACTCCGAGTTTGTGTTGGATTTTATAAAAGTGATGCCCGGGGTTCCCAAGGCACGCGTGAAGAGCCGCATTATTCTTACTCCTCAGCATGCCAAAAGGTTACTGATGGCTTTAGGTGAGAATGTGGCTAAATACGAATCGGTGCACGGGTCGATTAAAGAAGCGGATGCGGTTCCTCCCATACCCATGAATTTTGGAGGTCCTACCGCCCAGGCATGATTTTTTAAAATAAATTTGGGATTTAGTATCGAAATCATTTTATTTGTTCGGTTATATATTACAAAAATAAATCATATAAACATGAAAAAAATCGTACTTTCTGTATCTGTTTTGGCGATTTCAGCTTCTGGTGCATTTGCTCAGGGCGGAGATTTTACCGGGCGCTCGGATGTAAAATCGGCGAAAACCGGATTCTTTGCCCCCTACAATGACCTGCCTTCCATATTTGCACCGCAACCTCAGGTGAGTATGGATAAAGACGGTCCTACCACTTATTATATCAGCTATGCGGAGTCAAACACAACTGATGATCAGACTGGAACCTTGGGAGGCGGTCGCTACCCTATGAATTCAGGTTATCTTCCCATCGATAGTGGGGTTACTTCTGCCAGTGTTACATTGCGTCCCTACATCGGTTTTTCTGATTATGCAGATATTTCCGGGAGCTATACGGAAGTGAACGCAACAGCACCTGGTGCCATTTTGCGAGTGGATTCCATTTCTATCGTGCTCGGACATAAAAACTCCAGCGGTCAACCTAATCGCCTGTATACATCCTTAACCGGCGGCCAAAATGGTAATTTTGGTACACTCGGTCAGCTCTCATATCCGAATAATACGGTTTACTATAGGGATTCAATCATAACCACCACATCATTATCTCCTTCAGGAAGTCCGTTTGGTACCAATTCCACTTATGTGTGGGATATGGCCCCGAACTATCAGCATACCCTGAGTGCGGGACATCTCTGTATTAAATTTGACGGGTTTACCAATCCGGGCGATACATTGGCCATTACCGGTTTATACATGGAAGACGCAGGTCAACCTTTACCCCCTGCTATTTACAATTCGTTTGCCCGCTTCTCTGATTCTCCCGGAAGTATTTTCGTACTCGGAATCAACTGGTACATCATCTCAAAAGTAACGTATACCAGTTTGGCTAATATCAACAACTTGGAGAACAATGGCTTTACCATTCATGGTTTTATGCCCAATCCGGCTAATCAATCCACCACCCTTCGCTTTGAGTTAAAAGAATCCTCTGATGTGGCCTTTTACATAACCGACATGAGCGGTAAGCAGGTGGCCACAATCTCACTGCCAGGTCAATATGCCGGAACACAGAACTATGAACTGAATACAGCTGACCTCGCCTCCGGATTTTACAATGTAACCATGTCTGTAAATAATATGGTGCATACCCAGAAATTGAGCGTGGTTAAATAACCAAATTTACTTTTTTTCAAAAGGGGTTGTCTGATTTTCGGGCAACCCTTTTGCATTTTTTAAATAATGTATTAGTTTTGACCTTAAATTTTACTTTTATGAAGTCCTACTCTTCTAAAACGTCCTTACTTTTCTCTTTTTTCTTCTTGGCAACCAATGCTGTGTTTTCCCAGTTGGTTATTGAAGGGTCTGCCTTCCTTCGTATGGCTAATACCACCTCATCTGATTCGCTTTTTTTGGTAGTGGGAAATCCGGCCCCTTCGGGTATTACCGGAGCGGCTTCGGGTGGAATCATCGTGGATAGTCAGAAATCTCTGGTTCGTTGGCTGACAGGATCTTCCCTACAAAATGGATATCGTGTTCCCTTCGTGAAAGATCAGACAGGGGCAAAAGTGCCTTTAAGCTTTGATATCACCACGGCAGGAAGTGCTGCAGGGTATATAGATTGCGGTACGTATCCCACCAACACGGGCAACCTGCCTTTACCTGCAGGTGTCACCCAGTTGAATAATACCGTTTTTACTCCTGATGTTACGGGAAATAAAGTGTATGACCGGTTTTGGATTGCCAACCGCAGAAATTACAATACCCAGCGTCCCGCACTTTCCATGAGTCTCGGCTACCTCACGGCTGATTTTTCCGGAGGCATTGCTCCAACGGCCAGATTAACCGGTCAATCGTACTCATCGTCTTCCAACACATGGCAGGGACCTTCCGGAACTGACAATCTTGCTGGAAACGTCGCGCTCATTTCAGTGCCATCAACAAACAATAACCGCTATTTTACCCTTTTAGAAGCCCAAAACGGTTGGACGGGTGCCGTTTCCGCTGTCTGGACCAACACAGGAAACTGGTCTAACGGAGTTGTGCCGAATTCCACTCAGGAAGCCCTCATTTTATCTTCTGCAGCCAATATGCCTGTTATTTCATCAGGAGTTAACGCGGAAGTAGGTTCACTCACCGTGCAAAACGGGGCTACGCTCACTATCGCCGGAAGTTCTGCTTTAACCGTTAACGGACTACTTACTAACAACGGACAAATAACCGTACAAAATAATGGAGCACTCGTTCAGGCAGTTGGTTCTAACTTGGCCGGAACGGGTTCTTATTCCGTGGCTCGAACTCTGCCTACCCCTGATCGTTTTCATTACATCGGTTCACCCGTTTTCAACGTGGCTGTGAACGCTTTTGGAATAGTTCCTTCTGTTTTCAACGGATCCAATGGCAGTCAGTTAGTTCCTCAGTCCACATGTAATCCTCTTGCTCTGGATGCAGGATCTCCCTGGGCGAATTTGTTGGAACTTCGTGAAAATGCCACGGTTCTTTCAAACTGCTCCCAATCACTCTGGCATGTGAAATCGGCAGGTAACCTGACCGATGGTAGGGGCTACGCTGCCATGGCGTACGGAGCCAGTACCACTAACCTGCAGTTTAACGGAATCGTCAATAACGGAACTGTTTCCTATTCAGGTCTCGGAAATTCCACCGGTACCGTGGTCGATCCTCTGTCAGGAACCATTACCAGAGGTTGGCACATGGTTTCTAATCCATATCCGAGCCCCATTACCTTCGGTGCTAACAATGCCGATTTAACTGCAATGAGTTTTGATGCCCAGGTTCAGGTTTGGGATGCGGCTTCAAACACCTGGTCGCCTTCCGTTTCAAATGCAATCCTTCCTGTAGCCCAAGGGTTTCAGATTCGAAATTCCGGAAGTACTCCATTAACGTTCCAAACAAACAATGCGTTTAGAACCACCTCCTCTGCCACTTTTTTAAGCACTCCCTGGGAACAGTTTCTCACAATCAATTTGGAGTCGGGCAGCCAGTCCATGCCAACCATTATTTTCTTTGATCAAGCGGCTACCGATGCCTACGATGCCCAATTGGAGGCTAATCGACTCTTCGGTGGGGCAGAAGTTCCTGTCATTTATACCAAAATCAACGATTCTGAGAAAATGGCTTTTAATGGATATTCACCCAATTTTACGGGTACCAAAACGGTCCCCATGGGCGTTTACGACGGCATGAATCCGGGTAATTTTTCACTCCGCTTTCAAGATTTGATTACTCTCCAAAATATGGTAGTTACCCTGGAGGATACCAAACTGAATGTTTTTCAGAATGTGCAGGAAGGATTTGAATATCCCTTTACCACTGTTGCGGGAGACAATCAAGATCGTTTTAAAGTGCATTTTAACCTGATTGACAACAGTGGAGTTAATAGCCAAAACGCCGCCTTATTTCAGATTTTCCCCAATCCGGCCGAAGATAATATTCAGATTACCTTCTCTGATGCCAAATCCGCTTATACCATTCAATTGTATGATGTAAACGGAAAAAGACTCAGTGCCCGGGAAATCCCTTCCGGAACGCAGACGGTAAACTTTTCTTTGGAAACTTTTGCACCCGGTATGTATATGATGGACGTAATCTCTGAAGAGGGTGTGCGTAATGTTAAAAAATTCATCAGGAAATAGCTTCCTGTCTTTTGTATCATTATTGTTTTTTGTTATTGCTATTTTATAAGAGCGCTTCTCTGTCTGTTTGACTTCAGTCCTGTTTTTTGGTAGTATTTAATTTTTGATAATTAGTTTATGAAAACTGCATTTTTAAAATTTTCCGTTTTATTCTGGATTGTAATGTGGTCGTCTACCTCATTTTCATTTTCTCAGACCGTCGGGGTGGGTGTGAATACAGACGGCAGCAGTCCGGATGCCTCCTCCATATTGGATGTAAAATCTACCGATAAAGGAATTCTAATTCCGCGTATGACTGCTGCCCAGCGTGGAGCGATTGGCTCACCCGCCACCGGGTTGATGGTGTATCAGACGGATGCCACGGCCGGATTTTATTATTACAACGGAACAGCCTGGGTGCAGGCCATAGGCCCTCAGGGACCAGCCGGAGCCACGGGCGCTACGGGTCCTGCGGGAGCAGCCGGCGCTGACGGTAAGACGGTATTGAACGGTACCTCGAATCCTTCTGCGGGAACAGGCTTTGACGGAGATTTTTACATCAATACATCCACCAATACGCTATTCGGTCCGAAAACGAGCGGTGCCTGGCCTTCAGGCATTTCACTGGTAGGCCCTCAGGGAGCCACGGGTGCAGCAGGAGCTACGGGTCCTGCGGGAGCCACCGGACCTGCCGGAGCGGACGGTAAGACGGTATTGAACGGCACATCGAATCCTTCTGCGGGAACAGGTGTTGACGGAGATTTTTACATCAATACGAGCTCTAATACATTGTTTGGCCCCAAGGCCTCGGGCAGTTGGCCCTCAGGTGTTTCCCTGGTTGGCCCAACGGGAGCAACGGGAGCGCAAGGCCCTGCGGGTTTGTTGAGCAGTGGTTCTGCCGCAGGCAATACACCCTATTGGAACGGTACAAGTTGGGTTATCAACAGCAGCAATATATTTAATAATGGTGGTAATATAGGTATAGGTACTACGAGTCCGGAGGATCGCTTGGATGTGAGAAGCGCCATGAGTCTGAATGAAATCAAATTCCGTAACCTGGATGGCGGCGATGATACAGATCCCTATCGTTTAAGAAAATTTCAAAGTTCCTCAAACAATAATGAGTTGCAGCTCCACTTGAATGATGATCCATTAGAAAGATTTGCCATTTATGGAAACTCTTGTGCATCCCCGAACGGATGTGTGGATTACAGCTCATTGCTCTATCATTACTTTAGAGCCGACGGATACGCCTACCATGCCGGATGGTTGGGAATAGGCACCACTT
>JBIJBG010000010.1:0-24443 GCA_044345355.1 Flavobacteriales bacterium | reverse complement strand
TATTGACATGAGTGGAACCGATTTGCTGGAGCTACATTTTGATGATTTTGACGGTGGCTCCAAAATGTACAACTACACCCTGGAGTATTGCGACCGCGACTGGAATCCATCTCAATTGCAGCCTATTCAATACATCGAGGGATTTTTTCAACAGGATATCACCGATTTTCAGTTTTCCTTCGGCACCAAACAGGCATACACCCATTATACGCTCAAATTCCCCACGGCAGGCATGCGCCCCAAAATCTCGGGCAATTACATATTGAAGGTGTATGAAAATTTTGATGCGCAGGATGTAGTACTGGAAAAACGTTTCATAGTAACCGAAGGACTTGTGAAAGTGGAAGGGCGCATCCGGGACGGCATGAGTTCGCTTTCCCGGCTTACCTCGCAGGAGCCGGTATTTACCGTGGATGCAAGTAATATTCCTTTTGTGGTTCCGCAGCGCGACCTCTGTGTGATGCTGATGCAAAACCAGCGCTGGGATAACATGAAACGCGATGTAAAGCCTGCTTTCATCACCGGAAATAAAATGGATTTCAGCAACATCGATAATTCCCTTACGTTTTACGGCGGAAACGAATACCGCTTTTTGGATTTGCGTTCCCTTCGGTTGAAAAACGACAAAACGCTTTCCATGGACACCGATGCGGAGGGGGAAATCCGCATGAAGCTGCGCAAGGAATTTTCCCGCCGGGGATTGGAATATACGTTGCTTCAGGATTTGAACGGCAGCATGTTCATTGCCACGGTGGACGGAAGAAACGGCGACTTGGAAAGCGGATATGCCTGGGTGCGGTTTTCTCTTTATCATGATAAGGCCAAGGAAGATCCGGGAGATGTGTATATCATGGGGCAGATTTCGGGAAACCGGCTCAACCCCGAGTGGAAAATGGATTACAACTACCGCAATCAGGAGTATTATCTGGAAAAGTACCTGAAACAGGGATACTACAACTGGCTTTTTGTGAGCCAAAAGCCGAATGAAACGGAGGGTAACGCCACTTTTTTTGAGGATGCCTTTCAGCGCACGGAAAACACCTATTTTGTATTTGTGTACTTCCGCGACCTTCGGCAGCAGGGAGCTGACCGGCTTGTGGGTGTGGGGGTGCTGAATTCTATATTAGATCGGTAATTATGCGGTCATCGGTTATTGTTTCCACTTCCTAACTTGGTTCCGGGTAAGGTGCAGATTCCCGGCTAATACCGATTTTTTATCGCTTGCATACGGAAAAGTGTGGTTTATTCTAAACCTGCCTATTCCGATTTGATAGCCTTATTGATAAGGCAGGAAGAAGAAATCTTCGTAAAATTTCTTCCCCCAAAGCGGTTGGCTAAAAACTGACGACCGAAACGAGAGACTTCATAAAACGGAATTGATAAAATAGCCATCCGAAGAAAAATAGATCAAAAAATTTTGACGAAAAATTCTGACACGTTCTTTGTCAATATAAATTTAATTATCCATCAAAACTCATTTTTTTACCGGTTTTGGCGGGTTATACACTTAATTGAAGGCGGGGTAAAACAAAAAAGCCGCCCATATCATACAGGCGGCTCTTCGGCGGTTTCGGCCCCAATTTTATTTCAGCAGTTCGTTCAGCTTTTCCATTTCGGCGGGGAGTTCCTTCACCTGATAGCCTAAGCGCTCCAAGCCTTTTGATATTTTAGCCTTGTCACCTACCACTAAAATCACGGCATCTTCCAGACGGAGCCATTTTTGGGCTAATTCGGCAGCTTGTTCGCGGGTGATACTGGCCGTGGCGGCTTTGCGTTTTTCGGAAAGAGCCTTGTCATACCCGTTATCCATGATTAACTTCAGGAATCCGGATTTCTGACCGGGCGTTTCGTATTTCAATGCTTCGCTTTGGCCTATGGAGCTTTTTGTAAAATTGAGTTCCTCATCGGTAATCCCTTTTTCGCGGAATTCTTTTATCTCACGGATAAATTCCTGCAAAGCACTGTCGGTTGCTTCCAGCTTCACCCCGGCCGAGCCGGCAAAAAGGTTGACTAAATCGCTGGCTTGAAAGCCGGCACGCGCTCCGTAAGTCCATCCGTTTTTCTCGCGCAGGTTCAGGTTAATGCGGCTGTTGAACGCCCCGCCCAGCGCATAATTCATTAATGTAGCATTGTAGTATTCGCCCGTGGCGTCAAAATAAAGTGCCGGCCAGCCGATACGAATTTCGGATTGGGCCGCTCCCGGTTTATCCACCAGGAAAATGGTTTTGCCATCTCCTTTTTTCACGGATAATTTTTCGGGAGCAGATATATTTCCTGCAGCCCAGGTTTCTAAAAAGGATAGTTTGCCTTTTAGATCGTCCCGGGTGAGATTTCCCACGATGGTCACTTTGGCGTTTTCAGGTTTAAACCATGTTTGGTAGTACCGCTCCACGTCGTCCCGGGTGATTGATTCCAGAGAGGATTCTGTTCCCGGTTCGGGCAAACCGGCGGCACTCTGCGGCATGAGTAAACGGCGGAATACGTCGCCGGCCAATGTGGTGGCCTGCGTGGTGCGGTTTTTCAGTCCTTGTTTCTGTTCGGCTTTCAGGCGGTCAAATTCTTCCTGTCCGAACAATGGATTAAACATCACCTCCCGGAGCAGATCCAATACTTTATCCATGTTTTTATTCAGGATGTTGGCAGAAATGACAACGTCTTCGCGCGAGGCATACACCGAGATTTCACTGCCCAATTTTTCCAATTCGGCCTGAATCGCTTCTGCCGAAAAATTCCGGGTAGATTCCTCCATGAGGCTTGCCGTGAGGGTGGCAATCCCCGCCTTGTCCGCCGTTTCGCGGATTTGCCCGGCCGTCACATACACGGTGATGTTTGTTACGGGAACCTCCCCGTAAGGCGTACCGATAACCTCAAGTCCGTTGGATAGTTTGGAATTCCAAAACAGGGGAACCTGAATCTCTGGGTTTTGGCCGGGCGCAGGTTTTTTACTTCGGTCGAAATTGTCTTTCCCTTTTACGTAAGTGAGGTTTTTGTATTCCGAGATGTCGTTTTGATAATCAGCCGGGGTGGCTGGCCTTGCAGCATTGTCCTCACGTGGCAAAAGTGCTGCCTTTCCTTTGGGTACCACACTCCCTATGGCGGCCGGTTTATTTTGGATGTATTTTACGAATGCGGCATTCACCTTCTCCACGGTCAGGCTGCGGTATTTATTCAGTTCCCGGCCTATCAGGTTCGGATTGCCTTCAAACGTCTGGTTGGCGGCCAGTGCGGCTCCTTTTCCACGTACCGACTGGAGCGATTGGATGTTGTCTGTTTCAATTTTGGCTTTGAAGCGGTCCAGTTCGTCCTGGGAAATTCCCCCGGCGGCAATGAATTCATCCATCATGGCGCGAATCATGGTTTCCATTTCGGCCAAGGTCTTTCCGGGGTAGGGGAGCACCATCATTTCAAATGTGCCCGTAAGCTCCGAACAGGGATGAAACGCCGACGCCTGCAAAGCAGTCTGGGTTTTGATGAATTTGCGGTACATGAGTGAATTTTTGTTCCCGCCAAGCGCATAAGCGAGGGCATCCAAGGCAGATTCCTCCTCCGAATATTGAGGAACGGTGGGCCAGGCAAAACGGATCATGGGAAATTTCACGTTGTCTTCGTAGGAAATGTAGCGGTCTTCAGTGAGAACAGGCACATTGGGCTTTGGATCGGTGACTTCGGGTCCCCTTGGTATCGATCCGAAATACTTGACAATCCATTTCAGAGCCTGTTCTGTATTCACATCTCCGCTCAGGGTAAGGGTGGCATTATTCGGGCCATACCAGCGCAGGAAAAAGTTTTTCAGGTCGTCGAGTGTGGCGGCATTTAAGTCTTCTATATATCCGATGGTAGTCCAAGAATAGGGATGTCCGAAAGGGTATAAGATTTCACCCATTTTTTCTCCGATTAAGCCGTAAGGACGGTTGTCGTAGTTTTGACCCCGTTCGTTTTTTACGGTAGCGCGCTGAACTTCAAATTTTTCCTTGGTTACGGCGTCCAGAAAGAAACCCATGCGGTCTGCCTCAAGCCAGAGTGCTGTTTCCAACTGGTTGGATGGCATGGTTTCGAAATAATTGGTACGGTCGCGGTTGGTAGTTCCGTTGAGCGTTCCTCCGCTTTCGGTTACAATTTTGAAGTGCTCTTCGTCGGCCACATTGTCGGAGCCTTGAAACATCATGTGTTCAAAGAAGTGGGCAAATCCTGAGCGGCCGGGAAGCTCGCGTCCTGAACCCACATGGTAGGTTACGTCCACATAGACGATGGGGTCGCTTTTATCTTCATGGATGATTACGCTTAGGCCGTTATCCATGACATATTTTTTGTACGGGATAACCAGTTCATCCCCGGTTTTTTTTACTTCCTCCAGCAGGCGTATGCCTTTCATTTTTTGTGCAGAGACAAAAGAACCACATCCTATGAGGGTGAGGACGGCAAGTGCAATCAGTTTTTTCATAAACGTGTTAAATTTCGTGTAAATGCTTTATTGAAGTAAATATGCGAAGGAACAAAACTACACGTAAATTGGTTATTTTTGCAGGAAATTAAAATCATATTTTTCATGTATCCTCAAGAAATAGTAGCACCCTGCCGCAGCCAGCTTACCGAAAACGGATTTGAATCGCTGGAGTCTGCCGGCGATGTAGAACGCTTTTTTAACGGATCCGCTGAGGGTGTTTCACTCGTGGTGGTAAACTCGGTGTGCGGTTGCGCTGCAGGTACGGCCCGTCCCGGTGTATTGAAATCGCTTACACACGGTAAAACTCCGGCCAGGCTGGGAACCGTTTTTGCCGGAGTGGACCGCGAAGCCACCGACTCGGCCAGGGCAAAAATGTTGCCGTATCCGCCTTCATCACCCTCCATTGCTCTTTTCAAAGACGGTCGTTTGGTGCATTTTGTGGAAAGGTATATGATTGAAGGCCGCAGTGCTGATATGATTGCCGAACACCTAAAGGCCTGTTACGATCAGTTTTGCTGATGAAGGATTCAGTTTCAGGAGATTCGTCCAAGCCGGTTCATGCGGCCGCATTTTACGTAGGTCATCTTTATATCGTAGGCTATCTGCTTACGGGAATATCCGTGCAGGGGTATTATTTCTTGAAAAACGGAGGCTTTAGGATTCTTTCCGTGGCCACCTGGCCCTGGATTTTGAGTGGCAGCGGACTGCTTCTTTTGTTATCTTCTCTGGCATATCTATTCGCCCTGCTCGCTATTGCGCGCAGCTTTAAGAGCCGTCTTGCCGATGTAGAAGTTACCTGGTACACCATGCTACCTTACATCTTGTATGTTTTTGTATGGTTTGCCATGACCGGAAGGCTCTTCGTGTATTACATATCACCCGAAGGGATGTTTTACGGGAACTGATCTCCGGCAGTTTTCAATCTTAATGCTTACTTTTGCCCCATGGAAACATCACTCCGGGATATTACCATCGGCGGAATTGAATTTGAGAAATACATTTCCTATACTCAGATTTTAGAGGCGGTACAAAACCTGGCCAACGAAATCAACCGGGATTATGCGGGCAGGGAAATCAAATTTGTATCGGTACTGAACGGTTCCTTTATGTTCACCGCCGATCTGCTTAAATACATTCAGGTGCCCTGTACGGTTACTTTTATCCGCGCCAAATCCTACGAGGGCATGAAGACGGGTGGAACGGTTACCCTTTCCACCGACCTTACCGAGTCCCTGAAAGATTTGCACGTCATTTTACTGGAAGATATCGTAGATACCGGACTTACCATAAACAGGCTCAGTGAGCGCATTGAGCAGGAACAGGCGGCAAGTTTTAAAATATGCTCTTTGTTGCTTAAACCCGATATTTACAAGGGTGAACGTAAAATCGACTACACGGGCATGCATATTCCCAATGATTTCATCGTGGGATATGGATTGGATTATAATGAATATGGCCGTAATCTGGCGGATATTTACAAAGTAAAATAAATACCTATGCTTAACCTTATTTTATTTGGCCCTCCCGGGGCAGGAAAGGGAACACAATCGGTGAAAGTGGCCGAACATTTTGGATTGGCGCATCTTTCCACGGGTGATATTTTTCGCGCCAACATCAAAGGCGGAACCGAGTTGGGCACTTTAGCCAAAAGCTATATCGACCAAGGATTGCTCGTACCCGACGAAGTGACCGTGGGTATGCTCCGTGGCGAAGTGGAGAAAAATGCCGGTGCCAATGGCTTTATTTTCGACGGCTTCCCGCGTACCATTCCGCAGGCCGAAGCACTGGATGCATTGTTGGCTGAAAAAAGCACCTCCATTTCTGCCGTGATTTCTCTTGAAGTGGAGGAGGAAGAGTTGGTGGCCCGGCTGAAGTCCCGCGCCCAAATTTCCGGCAGAAGCGATGATGCCGATGAAACCATCATACGGAACCGCATTCAGGTATACAAGAACGAGACTTTTCCGTTGAAAGACTTTTATACCGCCCGCGGAATCGTGAAAATTGTGAACGGCATAGGCGCCATTGAGGAGATTTTTTCCGATATTTGCACCCGCGTTCGCGAGGAGCTATCCTGACTCGTTTACGGCCTGGTGGTGGAATTGGTAGACACGTACGTTTGAGGGGCGTATGAGGCAACTCGTGGGGGTTCAAGTCCCCCCCAGGTCACTAAACCTTCCGAAACTCGGAAGGTTTTTTTATTTTAACGAACAGAAACAAATTTCCGGATTTGCACGTTTTTCCAGCATGAGATTTTGTTTTGTATTCATTTGTGGCTGGCTTTTAGTTTCCGGGTTTGTGCAGGCCCAGCAGGTGGCCGTTACCATCAATAACATCCGTTCGGGAACCGGTAGCATGGTGTTGGGCATCTATAAAGACCAGGCTTCTTTCGAAAAAGAATCACCCGCATTCAATAAGGTTTTTTCCAAAGAGGGACAGGTGACGGGCGGTACCATGAAGGTTTCTTTTTCCCTGCCTCCCGGAGAATACGGCATCAGTCTGCTTGATGATGAAAACGGCGACGGAAAGATGGAATATACCTGGTACGGCATGCCCGACGAAGGTTTCGGTTTTGCCGATTATTACCACACGGGTTGGTCAAAACCCAAGTTCAATTCGTTCCGGGTTTCGGTGAAGCCCGGTGAAACCCGATCTGTGCAGATTAAGGTCAGGTATCTTTGATTACCGGACGTTGATCCGCTTTATAAAATCCGCAAAAAAGTCAGGGAAATATTGCTTCAGGAAGAGTCCGAAACTTTCTTTCATCCCTCCGATTGCTTTTTCCCGTTTTCCGGCGGCTACGGCCCGCAACATTTTTTGGGCAAAATAATCCGGATCCAATCCGCCGGCATTGCCTTTGTCCTGCATATTCAGCGGAGACCCGTCGCCGGTTAGTGCTGCCAGCGTAATGGGCGTTTTTACAAATCCGGGACAAATGAGGGTTACTTTTATTCCGGCATCTTCCAATTCAGCGCGCAGCGAATCGAAAAAACCGTGGAGCGCATGTTTGGAAGCTGCGTATGCCGAGCGGTAGGGAGTTCCGTACTTTCCGGTTACGCTGCTCACCGTTACTATATGTCCGCCGCCCTTTTCCAAAAAATGGGGGAGGATGGATTTGGTGACGGCCACCGTGCCTAGAAAGTTGATGTCCATGATGCGTTTATCCACCTCAAAAAGCGTTTCCTTCACAAGGCTGCGCTGCGAAACGCCTGCATTATTGATGAGCATGTCCACACGGCCCTTGAACTTGATGACGTCTGCACCAGACTTTAGAGCTTCCCGAAAGTCGGTCACGTCAAGGGGGTAAGTAAAAACCTTGTCCGGGTTTTTACACCGGGACCGCACACGCTCCAACTCTTCGGCGCGTCTTGCGGACAAAATGAGTGTGCAGTCCATATGGGATAGATTTACGGCCAGCGCCTCTCCGATTCCCGATGAGGCTCCGGTAATCCAGATGGTTTTTTGATTGTAGTAGTGTTGCATGGTTTTCAATTTGTCCAAAGAAACAGAAAATAATTAATCGGACTTCACCGGTGTCCATGTATATTTGGGCATATGTGTTACCACTATAGCCTGAAGGCAGACACCACCGCTTTGTCCCAACGCTATGGGAAAAAAATGACGGTTCCTTTTTCGCCTGTGCCTTGGGTTTCCGGGTTCACTTTTCCCCTGATGCCGGTAGTTGCCGAGGGGGAAATTCGGCTCATGCATTGGGGGCTTATTCCTTCTTGGACAAGGAGTAGTGAAGAGGCTAAGGAAATCCGCACCAAGACGCTCAACGCACGCAGTGAAACGCTCGCTTCCAAGCCCTCTTTTTCCGACAGTTTTTTGCGCAGACGCTGCCTGATTCCCGCCACCGGTTTTTTTGAGTGGCAACACAGAGGCAACAAATCCGTGCCCTTTTTTATTTCCCTGAAGAGGGAATCTCTTTTTTCATTTGCCGGTATTTATGATTCCTATCTGCCTGATTCAGGCGAGCCGCCTGTGTTCACCTTTTCCTTGGTAACCACACATGCCAACCTCTTGATGGAAAAAATTCACAACACGAAGCAACGTATGCCTGTCATTTTAAATCGTGAATCAGAGGAGCTCTGGCTGAGCTCTGCCGCAGCGCCGAAATCGTTGTCAGGTCTTTTTCATCCGTATGATTCAACAATGATGCAGGCCCACACGGTAGCTGCACCGGGAAGTCATTCAGAAGTTACCCGGCATGTGCCTTATGCTTCACCTTCTTTATTCGATTCAGATTCTGACTTTTTCGACCGGTTCCAGTAAACGTCCAGCTCCTCCAGGGTCATGTCTTTCATGCTTTTTCCTTCGGCAGATATGGCTTTTTCCATAAAGGAAAACCGGCGGATGAATTTCATGTTTGTGCGTTCGAGGGCATCTTCCGGATTTACTCCGAGGAAACGGGCATAATTGACCAAAGCAAAAAAAACGTCGCCCAACTCCTGTTCCGTTTTTGTCTTGTTTCCGGCTTTTATTTCCTCATGCAGTTCGGAAAGTTCTTCCTGTACCTTTTCCCAAACCTGTTCGGCATGATCCCAGTCAAACCCGACTCCCGCCGCCTTGTCTTGTATTCGTTGCGCTTTCACCAGCGAAGGAAGGCCTTTGGGTACACCTTCCAGTACTGATTTCCGGCCCTCTTTCAGTTTAATCTGTTCCCAGTTCTGCTTCACCTGTTCGGGCGTGTCGGCTTTCACATCTCCGTAAATATGCGGATGGCGCACGATGAGTTTATCGCAGATTCCATTAAGCACGTCGGTGATATCAAACGCTTCTTTTTCTTTACCGATTTTTGCATAGAATACGATATGCAGCGCCAGATCGCCGAGTTCTTTTTTTACCTCCTGGAGGTCATTCTGCAGAATGGCATCACCCAGTTCGTAGGTTTCTTCAATCGTCAGATGCCGCAGTGATTCCATAGTCTGTTCGCAATCCCACGGGCATTTTTCGCGCAAATCATCCATGATGTCCAGAAGCCGTTTGAAAGCTTCGAGGCGGGGGTCGGTGGGTGTATCCATTAAGCAAAGAAACAAAAAAGTGACCGGTATACTGCAGAAAGGTATAGGCGAATTTTTGGGGCTTAGCGTGGCATCCGAACAGAGGAAGCACTTGTGAAACGGCCCTCTGAGCAGAAAAGATCTTCTACTTTTTCACCTTCGTGCACATGTAAAAACAGCGTGGGAATGCCTACATTCAATGCACCCTCCACATTTTTCTCCGTGTCTTCAATAAATAGGGTTTCTGCCGCTTTCAGGTTGTTTTCAAGCAACACCAATTCGTAAATCTCTCTTTCCGGCTTGCGGAAACCAGTTTCATATGAGAAATAAACTTCTTCAAAATGGGTGTTCAGATTGTCCAATCCAAAATCTGCCTTCAAGTCCCGTAAAAACCGGCTGATATGGATTTCGTTGGTGTTGCTGAGCAAAAACAGGCGGTAATGTTTTGCCGCTCTTGTGAGAAGATTAAGTCGTTCTTCGGGAAATCGCCCCAAGATGGCATTCCATGCGTGGGTAAGCTCCCTTTCATCGGCCTGCGGAAAAATGGTTTTTAACGCACGTAAAAATTCGCCGCCCGAAATTTCTCCCCGCTCAAAACGGTCAAACAAGGGCTGCTGGGTTTGTTGGGAGTAAAATTGGTCTGCATCGGGCATGCCCAGTTGGTCAAAACCTCGGATAACGGCATGATAATCCACGGGAAGTAACACGCCGCCCAAATCGAAAATGATATTTTTATAATTACTCACGGTCCAAAGATAATTTACCGGGTTCCACCCGCAAATTTAGTTCCTTTGCATCGGATGATACCAGAGCAGCACGTAACGATTCCTCAAATGCGCCATTTTTTTAATGCCTGTAACCTGCAGCGAAAAAAATGGTATCGCGAATTGGCAGATGATGATACATTGGCTTATGCTTATTTCGTGATCAGGCGCCGCATGCTGCAGCCCGCTCATTTTGTTCTTACGGAGTCTGAAGAGCAAAAACGTTCCTTACTGAAGCCGGAGGTTAAAATCGCCTATGAAAGGCTAAAAGCGGTGTTGCAAAATGGGGGAGATTTAAAACCATACCATACCCAAAATTCCCGTATCCTATATCCCTGCGACGGTCTGCTGGAAATGCATGGCATTAATCACCTGCATCTGCTCCGCGGCAAATACCAGGTATACTTTTTTTCAGAAGGCACATCAGTTTTCATCATTAAGGTGGTTACTCACTTTGCCCGCCACCATACGGACTTTTCTAAGATCCCCCTGTTGAATATTCTGGAGAAATCCATTCCTGATTACTATTCCCGCATGCCCTGGTTGCAAAGCCATTCCGCAGATGTCCGATTAACGGAGCGTTTTGCATCGCCCTATGGTTGGTTCATGGTGGATGAATGGAAAAATCGTACATCACAGGCTGAATAATTCTTAAATAATCGGCACTTGGGCGTATCCTGAAGGTGCTTTTGGCAATCCAATTTCAAAAACTTAATTTTGCGCCCTCATAAAAATTTGTTACTCAACAAAAGCACCTAAATTATGGAACAGTTTATTATTTATCTGCCTGCCGTATTGGCCTTGTTAGGGTTAGTTTACATGGCCATTCAATCGGCCTGGGTAAGCAAACAAAATGCAGGGGATTCCAAAATGCAGACCATCTCCAAAAGTATTCAGGAAGGCGCCATGGCGTTTCTGAAAGCCGAATACAAAATCCTTTTGATTTTTGTTGTTATTGCCGCCCTTGCTTTATTTGCCGTTTCGCAGGTAGTAGAAACCACGCACTGGATTATAGTGGTAGCCTTTGTTTTCGGAGCTATTTTTTCGGCATTGGCCGGAAATATCGGGATGCGCATTGCCACCAAAGCCAATGTAAGAACTACGGAAGCTGCGAAAACCAGTCTTCCTCAGGCACTGAAAGTATCTTTCGGAGGCGGAACGGTGATGGGATTGGGCGTTGCCGGACTTGCCGTACTGGGATTAAGCATCTTTTTCCTGTTGTTTTTGAATATGTTCGTGGGTAAGGGCGGATCTTTTTATAATGAAATGACCATCGCGCTGGAAGCTTTGGCCGGTTTCTCTCTGGGTGCTGAATCCATTGCCCTTTTCGCACGTGTGGGAGGCGGTATTTACACCAAAGCGGCCGATGTGGGTGCCGATCTCGTAGGTAAGGTAGAAGCCGGTATTCCCGAAGATGATCCGCGTAACCCCGCCACCATTGCCGATAACGTAGGCGATAACGTAGGCGACGTGGCCGGAATGGGTGCCGACCTTTTCGGTTCCTATGTGGCCACCGTACTTGCCTCTATGGTATTGGGAAACTACATCGTGAAAGATATGAGCGATGCTTCAGGAACACAATTCACTGATGCATTCAACGGAATGGGTCCCATTCTGCTTCCCATTCTTATTGCGGGTGTAGGTATTTTGGCCTCCATCATCGGTACGTTCTTCGTGAAAATTAAAAACAACGAAGCCAAAGAAGCCCAGGTGCAGCAGGCATTGAACATAGGAAACTACGTGTCATTGCTGCTTACCGTGGTGGCTTGTTGGTTTTTGATTCAGTACATGTTGCCCCAAACCATGACCATGAAATTCTTTGGAGAAGGGTACAAATCAGTATCGAACACCCATGTATTTTACGCTACTCTGGTAGGTTTGGCCGTAGGTTGGTTAATATCCGCCTTCACGGAATATTATACTGCATTGGGGAAAAAACCCGTGTTGAACATCGTGAAAAATTCATCTACGGGAGCGGCCACCAACATCATCGCCGGCTTATCTACCGGCATGATTTCCACTTTTTCTTCCGTAATTCTGTTTGCCGCTGCCATCTGGGGTTCTTATGAACTGGCCGGATTTTACGGGGTAGCCATTGCTGCTTCTGCCATGATGGCCACCACGGCCATGCAGTTGGCTATTGATGCGTTCGGGCCTATTGCCGACAATGCGGGCGGTATTGCCGAAATGAGTGAATTGCCTAAGGAAGTGCGTCAGCGAACCGACGTGTTGGATTCAGTGGGCAACACCACAGCCGCCGTGGGTAAAGGTTTTGCCATTGCTTCGGCAGCTCTTACCGCACTGGCCCTGTTTGCAGCGTATGTAACTTTCACGGGGATTGACGGAATCAACATTTTCAAAGCCGATGTATTGGCGGCCCTGTTTATCGGAGGTATGATACCTGTGGTGTTTTCTGCGCTTGCCATGCAGTCGGTAGGTAAAGCCGCCATGGATATGGTAAACGAAGTGCGCCGTCAGTTCCGCGAAATTCCGGGAATTATGGAAGGAACAGGCAAACCGGAGTACGGCAAGTGCGTGGACATTTCTACCAAAGCCGCCCTTCGCGAAATGATGCTGCCCGGAGCCATTACCATTATTTCACCCATCATCATCGGTTTCCTTATGGGGCCTGAGGCTCTGGGAGCCTATATGGCGGGTGTTGCCGTATCGGGGGTACTTTGGGCTATTTTCCAAAATAATGCAGGTGGTGCCTGGGATAATGCCAAAAAATCGTTTGAAGCCGGTGTGATGATTAACGGAGAAATGACCTATAAAGGGTCTGATGCCCATAAAGCGGCCGTTACTGGCGATACCGTAGGCGATCCTTTCAAAGATACATCCGGGCCTTCCATGAATATCCTCATCAAACTCACCTGTCTTGTGGGATTGGTGATTGCTCCCATTCTGGGTGAAATTTACGGGAAAAGTGACGCCCACGGCGAGCATGAATCGACGAAAGTTGAGGTAGTTGCTCCTGCCGCAGAACAACCCGTTGCTGAACCGCAGCCTACATTATCTGCACCTTCCGCTCAATAATCGGAGTCTATTTTTTAGGAAAAGGCTGTCCCGCGGGGCAGCTTTTTTGCTTTTTCCCGCTCCGTAAATGCCTACCTTTGCAACATGCATGAAGGGGAGGTGTATAAATCTACGGGGAGTTTTTATAAGGTAAAAATAAACGGTGCATTTACCGAATGTGTGCTGGCCGGGAAGTATCGCCTGGAGGGCAAACGCACGACCAATCCTGTTTCCGTAGGTGATCGGGTGGAAGTAAATACCGAAAAGCTTCCGCCCGTTATCGAGCAGGTGCTGCCCCGAAGAAATTACATCATCCGTCGTTCGGTAAACCTGTCGAAAGAAGCCCATATTCTGGCGTCTAACATGGATTTGGTGCTCATTGTGGGCAGTGTGGCGAAGCCCCGCACATCTACGGGTTTTATCAACCGGATTTTGGTTACTGCGGAAGCTTACGGCATTCCCGCGGCCGTTGTATTCAATAAGGCTGATCTTTTGAATGCCAAAGAGCAGGAAGCCAACCGTGAGTTGGCTGAGGAGTTCGATTTTTTGGGTTACCCCACTTTCGTTACGGATGCACTTTCCCGGCAGGGAGTGGAGCAGGTAAAGGAATTTTTGAAAGGTAAAACCGTTTTGGTTATAGGGCATTCGGGCGTAGGGAAATCCACCCTGCTGAATGCGTTGGATCCTTCGCTGAATGTAAAAACGGGAGCGATTTCAAAGAAGCACGAAAAAGGGATGCATACCACCACGTTTGCCGAGATGCACGATGCCGATTTCGGAGCCTGCATCATCGATACCCCGGGAGTGAAGGAATTTGGCCTGGTGGATATTTCTGCCGGTGATTTGAGCGGGTATTTTCCCGAAATACGTGAACTGCGCAAAAAATGCCGTTTTCACAATTGCCTGCATCTGGAAGAGCCGGGCTGTGCCGTAAAAGCCGCTTTGGAAACGGGGGAAATAGCCGCTTTCCGTTTTCGGGATTATCTGAATATGTTAGAAACCATATCCCAATAAAAAACAGCCTGTTCTTTTGGAACAGGCTGCATAAGACACAAATAATCTATTGTTTAATGACAGTGGAAATTCACCGTTTGAGTTTCCGTGTTTCCATCGTGGTCTATTTCTGCGGTCACCAGCAGTTCCATATCATTGTGTGCTGAACCCAGATTATTAACCCAATACGTATTGATGTTAAAAGTGGCAGCATGGTCATGAGCATCCTGTTCAAAAACCACGGATAAATCTGATTTTTTTCTGATGAGCACTTCCCAACCGTGCATGGCCGATTCCGCCGTGATGACGGCATGTATAAAGACCGTGTCACCATTGTGGTACTGGGTATTTTCAACAGGGTTACTGATACTGATGGTGGCAGCATTATCGTGGTCATGTTTTTCATTACATGCTGATAAGCCCAAAACAAGAATAGAGAAAAAAATAATAGAAAGGATAATTGAATTTTTCATGACATAAATTTTTTTTAATTAAAATAAGAAAGCGAGATTTACCGAATATCTCTGCAAAGGTTTTATGGTCCCATCGGCCAATTGATGGGCCAAAGGCTGTTGAAAGGCAAAACCGGTAATCAGCCTTTTAAAATACAAATCCACGCCCACGGTTCCTAAAACCGAGTAACCGCCGCTTTCCCGAATGTTAAGCCCTTTGTCAGAATCTTGACCACCAAAGTCGCCAAGCAGCCCAATATTGGGTAAAAACGACCAATTGCGGTACTTCGCCCAATAAAAAAATTTGGCCGAACCATTTACCCGGTTACCAAATTTGTATCCCTGATTATTGGTGGTATTTATACGGGCGTTAGCATCCAGATTGAATCCCCAACTTTTGTATCGGACTGTGTAGATGACATTCATAAGAACATCCCAGGATCCGGAACCGGGTTGTAAATTTTGAATGAGACGTTCTCCGTTTTTCATGTAATTGTTTTCTCCGGTCGGCAATTTTAGCCCACCTCCTGCAAGCAAAGTGTGTTTCCATTCTGACTCAAGCGAATCGGTAGTCTGAATAATGGCATAATTGGCAAACAACTGCATATCGCCCAAACCTACTGAAGAAGTTGTGGTTCCCGACTCTGTTTGGGTAATATGGTTTACAGGCACCACGGCAAAAAGCTGTACCCGCTTATGCGGATAAAACCTGCCCCAGGCATCTACCGTGTGAAACTGATCCAGTGATTTCAGAACACTTCCGTCGGTGGTGGGATGATGGGTAATAAAACCACGATATGTATACCGGATTCCAGAAAAATGTCGGTTAAACTGAGGTAAAATCCCGGAGAAATACGCTCCCGAACTACATCCGCAGATATCACAGGCTGACGAAGGCAATGCCATTATTGCCAGAGCACCTGCAATGCACATCCATTGCTTAAACATAAAAATATAACTACATGAAACATTATCCCGCTAAAAGGCAGGATGAACAAACGGATTTATGCCGTTGCTTTTTCCGGGGGATGGAAAACAGAACCTACACTTCTACGGGGAATAAAAATACATTCCATTCCATTTTGAGTAGATTCTTTATGTATAAAAAATTCGGTTTGGGCTTTGGTGAATTTTTGTACAACGAAAGGAGAAAGATCTTTGATGTTTCTAAAATCCGGAGAATCCGGCGGGGCAGATTCTGCTTTAGCCAACTGGGTTTTCAGATAACATTTTCCGTCGCAGTTCAACTCCGGTTTATCTTTATTCTCACAACGTGTTTCGGCAATGTATTTCTGATTAATCTTAAACTCGATAAAAACTGCTGATTTTAGAAAAATCGTGAAGAGTAAGACTCCGGAGAGAAATATGGAAATGACTGCCTTCAATCGGCGTCAAAATTAAAAAAATGATTTTAGAATTTACAACACCTCGAGTTGTAAATCAATCTGCCTTCGTTGTAAATCTACTTTGTGCACCAACACATCCACCGGGTCGCCGAGGCGATATCTGTTTTTACTTCGCCGTCCGATAAGGCAGAAGTTTTTTTCGTCATAATAGTAGGCATCGTCCCGCATGTCGCGCAGGCGTACCATGCCTTCGCATTTGGTTTCGAGCATTTCCACGTATATGCCCCATTCAGTTACGCCCGTCACTACACCGGCATAGATGCGGCCTACACGCTCACTCATGTACTCTACCTGTTTGTACTTTACACTGGCGCGCTCGGCCTCGGATGCTTTTCTTTCACGTTCGCTGCTGTGGGCACAATATTTTTCCAGTTCATCTTCCTTGGGCGGTTTCCCGCCGTCTAAATAGGTTTGCAGCAACCGGTGCACCATCACATCCGGGTAGCGCCGAATGGGCGAAGTAAAGTGGGTATAGTACTCAAAGCCCAAACCGTAATGCCCGATATTTTTCGTGGTGTATATGGCCTTGGCCATGCTGCGGATGGTAAGTGATTTGACCATGTCCTCCTCGGGTTTTCCTTTGATGTCATCCAGCAGTTTGTTGATGGACTTGGCAATCTGTTTAGGATTATCGAGTTTTAATTTGTAGCCTAATTTGGCCACAAATTCTCCGAAATCGTTCAACTTTTCAGGGTCGGGGGCATCGTGGATTCGGTACACAAATGGCCGCGAAGCATCTCGGTTTCCGTGTTTTTTACCGATGAATTCAGCCACTTTTTTATTGGCCAGCAACATGAATTCCTCAATCAGGTGGTTGCTGTCTTTCTGCACTTTTACATATACTTCCGTCGGTTTTCCTTCTTCATTCAGGCGGAATTTTACCTCTTCCTGCTCTACACGAAGTGCACCTGCCGCAAATCGTTCTTTACGCATGATCTGCGCCAGTCGGTGGAGAAGGAGCACCTCTTTATGAAAATCACCTGTTCCTGTCTCAATTACCTGCTGCGCCTCTTCATACGTGAAGCGGCGGTCGCTGTATATCACCGTTCTGCCAAACCATTGGTTCCTCACCTCGGCTTCATCGGTGAGTTCAAATACCGCACTGAAACAAAATTTTTCCTCCTGCGGTCTGAGCGAACAAACCCCGTTGGACAGTTTTTCAGGCAGCATGGGTACCACCCTGTCCACCAGATACACGCTTGTAGCCCGTTTGAGTGCCTCTTTTTGAAGCATGGAGTTTTCGCTCATGTAGTGCGACACGTCGGCAATGTGCACTCCCACTTCCCAGTGGCCGTTTTCCATTTGGCGTATGGAAAGGGCATCATCGAAATCTTTGGCATCCACGGGGTCTATGGTGAACGTGGTGGTTTGTCGGAAGTCTCGTCTCCGCGCTATTTCGGATGTGTTGAGATCAAACGGAATTTTGTCGGCTTCTTTTTCCACATCGGCCGGAAATTCATTGGGCAACCCGAATTCAGCCAGTATGGCATGCATTTCGGCGTTGTTGTTCCCCGGTAAACCGAAAACGCGGATGACTTCACCCTGTCCGGGTTCTTTTTCCGTAGGCCACTTGGTAAGTTTTACCATGGCTTTTTCGCCGTCTTTTGCTCCGCCTAAACCGGCCGGGGCAATTTGGATGCTTGCATGAAATTTGGCACTGTCGGGAATCAGGTAAGCCGATTTCCCGGTAAGTTTGATGATGCCGGTAAACTCGGTTTTTCCGCGTTGCAAAATTTGCACGATTTCTCCTTCAGGTCGTTTTCCGGCTCCTTTCCTGAATACGGAAACTTTTACGGTATCTCCGTGAAAGGCTCCGTTCAAGTTAGAGGCATGGATAAAGATGTCGTGCGGAGAGCCTTCCACTACTACGTAGGCATTTCCCGAGGACAGCAAATCCACGCGCCCGGTTTCCTCAACTTGCGATTTGGGTAGCATGAATTTCCCGGGTTCTGTCTGTTGTAAAGTTCCTTCGCGCTCCATGTCTACCAGTATTTCGTACAATACCGATAGGTTGCCTTTCATGGCCAACCGGGAGGCGAGCTGTTTTACATTCAGGGATTTTCTTGCCTCTTCCCTGAAAATACTCATCAGGGCATTGGTAACGGCCTTTTTGCCGGCTTCTTTTTTTCCTTTTTTCATGAATTATGGATTCCGGGTTATGTCGGTTATTCTCTTTTCCAAAATCGGATTGTTGATCTTTACTGATGAATCGGCACCCCAAGGTAAAAATTCCACGCGCAGGACAGACAAATTTAACGAATCATTAAACTCGGGGATTTCAAAACAAAAGCCTTTGGTATATAGGGATGGCTCCTGCGGATCACCATATACCGGAATGGGTAAAAAATCCTCACTGATCAATGTGGAATCGCGCCACAACTTTATCTGTAATTTTCTCCCGGTTATGGCATTCCGACCTTCGTAAAGAAACCACAGCCGTGCTGTTTCACCATGTTTATGCGGTATCCTTATTTCTATCCGCCCTCCTTCCGCTTTTAGCGGATGTTCCGTTTTGGTCAATTTCCCGGCAGTAACCGATGAATCCGGAATCAGCAGGGTGGCATAGCGAAAACGGGTATCCTCATTCTTTTTCCACCAGATCCATGCGGGCCAATTCTCCATCGTAACATCGCCGAATAAACCGTTGATCCGGTAACCGGCTTTTTGAAACGATTCCACGATGGCTTCATAACCATGATGTATGCCAAAGTCCGGGTCAATCCCGGCAATCAGGCTGTCCCTGTTTAGCCGGTAATTTACCGCCAAAGGGGAATTCAGCCCCGTACCGTCCAATACATAGCCCGGAAATGGGCGGGACAATAGCCCGTGCCATGCAAGGAGTTTTTGATTTTCACCGGCATCTTTCGCGATATATTTTCCCACTTCAAGCCTTTCCCTTTCTACCTTTTCCAGATAGGAAAACATCCAAAACCGGGCTCCCCGCACATCGGGAAGCAGGAAAAGAAAGAGCATGAACAACGTGAGTACGGGCAACAGATAGGCTTTGTAATCTTTTGCCAGCGAACCGATCCAGGCGGCGGAAAGTGCACATTGGCCCACCAGAAGCAAATCCGGCAGGGCGTAATACCAGAGCATGCGTTCGTTGGGGTTGTAGAAGTAATAGAGTCCCATGATAGCGAAAAACATCCAACCGAATATCCAAAAATGGGTGAGCGCACGGCCGGAAGTGCGACGGATGAGTAACACATGAATCGCAAATAATACTGAAAACAGAATGAGCAGCGGTTTTTTGTAGATATCGCTCAAAAATCCTTCCATGAAGGGGAACCAATGCGTATTGGCACCGCTGTGGTAGAGTACTTTGGCTTTCGCCGATTGAGGAAACGGACTGCCGAAAAAGAAGAAGGCAAAAGCAATCCAGATACCGAGCGGAATAAAAAACCGGGAATAAGCCTTTAATTTATCATTGTCAACGAGTTCCTTCCATCTGCCTTTCTGCCATTCCGAAACCGCGAACAGCAAGAATAGCATGCCGATTACGGGAACCGCATCTAATTTTGAAATCACGGAAACGGCCCCAAAAAAGAAAAACCACCCAATTTGCCGCGAAACAAAAAAATAAGCAGTTCCCAAGATAAAAGAGACATGAAGCGGGGTTTCCATTCCCGTAAAAAGGACGTCACAGAAGGTTTTGGAAAGCAGTACGGAGGCCGCCGAGCTCAGATAGCTCAGGAAATGATTTCTCAGCAGCCCGTAAAATATACCCCTCAGAAAAATAAGGCATAACCATAATCCCGTCACGTTGGAAACGTGTAATGCCCGTTCGGCTGTCATTCCCGTTTTTACCAAAATGGAAGCATACAGGCCGTGAAGAAATCCTGAAATGCCGTACACCGGGCCTTCTCCTGCATTGAATTCAAACCAATATCCTTTTTTCAGCTGGTCTAAATAACGGAGAATAAATCCGGCATCGTCAAAAAACATGTGGGGCCAAATGAGGTAGAGGTAGGCCGTAAGCGAAAGGGCAAAAATCAGATGGGTAAACCGCGGAAACCGATTTGCCCAGGCAGAGAGAAATGCACAATAAGAAATTAAAACCAGCCCGAATCCCAGGTGCCCTGGAGTGTCTTCTGAGCTGAAAAGGGTATGGTTACTTTGGGCAAAAAAAGCCAAAAACAACACCAGACCAAAGCTGAGCAGGGAAAAGCGGTCCGGGCGTATGGAAAGTAATTTCACGATAGGCGGATAAAGTGGTTAAAAGTAAAAAAATAGCCGCAGATTCCTATTTGTATAGTGCGATGCAGCCATTCGCTGATTTAGGTGAAAACCCCGCAGGGGAGATTTCCTGTTTTAAAACCCGGGTTTGGAAATTACCGGATTTGGATTCCTTTGAAGAGGGTTTGCACATCCTCCCAAAAATCGGGGTAGGATTTACGCACTTCCTCTCCGCTGCTGAGGGACAATTTGCCTGTTTTTAACACGGCAGGGGTGAAAGCCATGGCCATGCGGTGGTCTCCTGCGGTATCTATTAATGCTTCGGAATTCAGCGCACTGATGTCGGCAGACGGAATGAGCAAAACACGTTTATCATCCTCCGCTTTCGCTTTTATACCCAAGGCCTGCAGGTTTTGTAAAAGTATGTTTACGCGGTCCGATTCTTTATAGCGTAAAGTATCTAAGCCGGATAGCCGGGATTCAATTCCCATGAACGGCAACGTAACTGCAAAAGCCGGTACCAGATCTGGAAAATCTGAAAAATCAAATTCAAAATAATCGGATTCTGGCCTGCCTGTTTTGCGAATGAGCAGACCCGAATCCGTGAATCGGGTTGAAATACCCAACGGCTCAAATAGGGAAGCGACTATGGCATCGCCTTGAATGCTTTCCTCCGTAAAGCCCGCCAGTTCTATTTCGGCACTATCTGCCAAGGCTGCCGCCGAATACCAATAGGACGCCGAGCTCCAGTCAGGCTCAACGTGGTATTCTGCCGGGAATACCGGTATGCCGCGATGTATGGTAAGGCGGTAACCGCCTTCAGGAAGATATTCTTCCGAGTTGGAAATAAAAAACGATTCCAACAGATGCAGTGTCATGTCTAAATAGGGTTTTGAGAGCGGAACCGCGTCAAATTCCATCATCAGGTCGGAGTTACCGTAGGGCGCTGCCATAGCCAATGCTGAAATAAACTGGCTGCTGATGTCGGCGGGCAGTTTTACCGTACCGCCACTTAATTTTTCTCCCTGTATTTTTACGGGTAAGTATCCCTCTTTTTGTAGGCAGGTTATTTGTGCACCCTGTATCTTCAGCGCATCCAGCAAAGGCTTCATGGGGCGTTGATTCATACGTTCGCTTCCCCGTAAAAGGGTTTCTTTTCCCTCACGTCCGGCCAGATAGGCTGCGGAAAAACGTGCAGCAGTTCCTGCATCTCCCACATGCCATTCGGCCGGATTTTCTTTCAGCAGGTTATTCAATACCTGCGTATCTTCCGAAATGGATGCCCCAAATATGGGCATTTCCGCGCCGGCCATTGCCCGCATGATCAATACACGGTTGCTGATGCTTTTGGAACCTCCCGGGCGGGCCGCACCCTTTACCGTTGCCGAATCCATAAGTAAGTTCACCATGTTCTTATTTTCTGATTATTTCAGTTTTGTTTCTTCCAAAATCTGCATCCACGCCTTCTTAATCCATTCCTTTTCAATGGTATTTCCCCAGATGGCATGACCGGGTTTGCTCAGCAGGGTCATTCCGATTTGGCCGTCCCTGTTTTTTTTGTCATGGTTCATTTTTCCAAACAGACGTACCGGATTAATCTCCATCCAATTAACCCGCTCCCAAAGCGGGAATGCCCATGAGGCAAAATGGTCGGTAACCTGAGGGGCCAGACCTGCCGCACGTTCTGAAATTTTCATTTCTACCCATAAACCCGAAGCTACGGCTTCTCCGTGAAGAAATTTACCTTCTGAGATACTTTCTATGGCATGTCCCACCGTATGACCGAAATTTAGCAAAGCTCGGGCTCCTTTTTCCAGGGGATCGGATTCCACGATTTTCCGTTTGATTTCAATGGAATTGCGGATTAATTCTGCAGAAGGAATCGCTTTGTTTTTAAATTCTTTTTCCACCTGCTCCAGATGGTCGGGATCGGCAATAAGGCCATGTTTAATCATTTCGGCATAGCCCGATAGTAATTCCCTCGAAGGAAGGGAGTTTAAAAACTCCGGACGTATTACTACCGCTTTGGGCATCGCAAATGTGCCGATGCTGTTTTTTATTTCTCCGAAATTAATTCCTGTTTTTCCGCCTACCGATGCATCCACCATGGAAAGCAGGGTAGTGGGCACATGCACAAAATCAATTCCCCGCTTAAAGCATGAAGCGGCAAAACCGCCTGCGTCGCACAATGCGCCTCCGCCTAAATGAATAAGCAGGGAATGTCGGTCGGCATTTCGGTCGAGCAAAAATTGCCAGACAGACTGAATGACTTCCACCGTTTTAGCTGATTCCCCACCGGAAATTTTCATCACCTGCCCGTCCTTGGCGGCATGACCGGCCCACTTCCGAAAATCGGCCTCGGGAACTCCGGCATCATGCAGAAAAAAGACCGATTTCGGTGCGGAACCCCCGGGAAATAACATGTTTAAAAGTTCGTCCGCTGATTTAGTACCGTAGTATATGGGATGTGTAACCTCCATGCGATACAAAGGTAGATGAAAACCCAATTGGGCGGAAGGTTGTTTTTAATAGGGCAATGTAGGAAACCATTACCTTTGAAGCCACTTACTGTTTTATGATATCCTTTTCCGATACGGAAATCGCTTTCCGATACAAGAGTACGGCCGAGCTGAAACGGGCCTGCTGGCTGTTCAAGGCCGTTTCCAGACCGGGTCTGGTTTCCCTGGGAAATCGTCTGGTGCACGCATCATTAAGCATAGGGCTTCCCATAAAAGGTATCATTAAAGCCACGTTATTCAAGCAGTTCGTAGGGGGAGAAACCATCGGAGAATGTGAAAAAACGATTCAAACTTTGCACCGATATGGAGTAGGAACCATTTTGGATTATTCCGTGGAAGGCAAAACAGGTGATGAAGAGTTCGACTCGGGCATGCGGGAAATTATGGGAACCATTGAAAAGGCTTGCCACTCAGGGGCGATTCCCTTTTCTGTGTTCAAAATTTCCGGACTGGCACCTTTGGCTCTGTTGGAGTCGGTGAGTAAATCAGACGGTCCGGTTGAAAATACCGAATGGGAAAAAGCGTGGAAAAGAGTGCATACCATTTGCCGTTTTGCGGCCGAGAAAGGTGTGCCTGTATTTATCGATGCCGAAGAGTCATGGATACAACCCGCCATAGACCGTCTTGCCGAAGAAATGATGGAGCGCTTCAACAGGGAAAAACCTATTGTGTACAATACCCTGCAGATGTACAGGCATGACCGCCTTGCATATTTAAAAAACCTGGCTCATACATGCGGTGAAAAACAGATATACTGCGGGGTAAAAATCGTACGGGGTGCCTACATGGAAAAAGAGCGTGCACGGGCCGCCGAAATGGGCTATCCTGATCCGATTCAGCCGGATAAAGAATCAACAGACCGTGATTTCAATGAGGCTCTTTCTTTCTGTGTAAAAAATATAGACAAAATGGCTTTTTGTGCAGGCACCCACAACGAGGAAAGCTGTCTTTTTCTTGCGAGGGAAATGGAGCTTGCCGGCCTTGCCAGACAGGATTCGCGTATTTGTTTTGCCCAGTTATTGGGCATGAGCGATCACATCAGTTTTAACCTGGCCGAAGCCGGATACAGGGTGGCCAAATATGTACCTTACGGACCAGTAAAAGAGCTAATTCCCTATTTAAGTCGCCGTGCAGTGGAAAATACTTCCGTAAAAGGTCAGACGGGCAGGGAATTAAAGTTGATTGAAAACGAACTTAAAAGAAGAAAGCAAGCCTAAATGGAATTACCTGAGAACCGTCGATTTTTAGCTTATTTTCCTAAAATTACGCCTGAAGAATATGCATTTGTTCTTCCTCTCATCGTACGTCTTTCGGAGCAGCAGGCCAAGGAATTTCTGAGTCTGTACAGCGAGAATCGCTTCGATGCACAGACATATACGTTGCTTTCGGCACTGGGATTTATTTTTACTCCCGGTTTACAACGCTTTTACGTGGGCGAATGGGCCTTGGGTATTCTCTACATGTTTACCTGCGGATTATTTTTTATAGGAACTATCGTGGATCTGATACAGGCTAAAGAAAAGATAGGCGCATTAAACAGAACCAAAGCTCAGGCCATTTTTACCAATTTTGGGAATCCCTTTCAAGCCTGATTGCGGAGAGCCTGTTATCAACAGGAAATTGTTTCAAAATAGCCTTTGTTGCAATTATTTCCGATTGCTTCCCGTTATAATT
>JBIJBG010000086.1:0-7948 GCA_044345355.1 Flavobacteriales bacterium | reverse complement strand
ATGGTAAAGAGATTTTTGAGCGTAAACTGAGGCATCTCGGATACTCTTACAATGAGGAAGATATTGCCAAAATCTTGAAATATTTCCGGGTAAATTCCTCGCAGGATTTTTACTACAAAGTAGCCACAGGCGGAATTACCAATCATGAAATAAAGCAATTTTATAAGGATGAATCTTCCAAAAGCTGGTATTCTTACCTGACTACCAAACTGCGCAGAAAGGGTCCGGAAAAAAAACCGGAAAAAACGTCATTGGAAGACCTGATCAAGGAAACCAAACGAGACGGAGATACGCTGGTGATTGGAGAGGATGATATCAAGCTTGATTATAAACTGTCGTCCTGCTGCAATCCGATTCCGGGCGATGAGGTGTTCGGTTTTATTACCATTAACGACGGAATAAAAATTCATAAAACCACCTGTCCCAATGCCATTCAGCTGATGAGCAATTACGCCTACCGGATTGTGAAGGCCCGGTGGACCACCCGTGAATCCATCGCTTTTTTGGCCGGTATTAAGGTGAACGGGTTTGATGAGGTGGGCATCGTGAACCGGATTACCAAAATTATTTCCAATCAGCTGAAGGTGAATATGCGCAGCATTTCGTTTGATACCAGTGACGGCCTGTTTGAAGGAACCATTATGGTGTACGTGCAGGATACCCATCACCTGGACGAGTTGATGCACAAACTGAAAGAAGTGCCGGGTGTGATCAATGTACTCCGGATGAATTAGCCTGTAGTTAAGAATTAAATAGATTTTTGAGCATGATTAATTACCACGCGGATATCGTAACCATAGGCGATGAAATTCTCATTGGACAGATTGTTGATTCAAATTCAGCTTTTCTCGCCCGAAAACTGAATGAGATCGGGCTGCGCATTCGAAAAAAATATTCCGTAGGCGATAGCCGGGAAGCCATACGTGCCGTACTTGATGAAGGTGTGGGAGCCGTTTCGCTGATTCTGTTTACCGGCGGTTTAGGCCCCACGCGCGACGACATTACCAAAGAAACCCTACGTGAATATTTTGGGGGAACCCTTGTTCGCAATCAGATTGTTTATGAAATGATGCGTGCCTACTTTGAACGCGCCGGGCGTGAGTTCAGCGCGGCCAATCAGGCTCAGGCCGATGTTCCCGAAACGTGCCGTGTTTTTCCGAATCACAACGGCACTGCGCCGGGCATGTTGTTCGAAAAAAACGGAACTAAGGTAATTTCCATGCCTGGTGTACCCTACGAAATGGAAGCCATGATGGAAAGTGAGGTAATACCATACCTGAATGATGCGTTTAATCTTCCTCCCGTATTACACAAAACCATCCTGACCCAAGGTATTCCCGAAAGCATACTGATGGAAAAGATCAGGGCTTGGGAAGATTCATTGGATTCCCGCATTAAACTGGCATACCTGCCTTCGCCCGGCATGGTGCGTCTGCGTCTTTCGGCTGCGGTACATTTTGATGGAGCCGAAGGGTACATTCAGCGAAAAACGGATGAATTGACACCCTTGCTTCCCGGGCGCATATTCGGATACGGCACGGATACCATGGAAAGCGTACTAATGCGCATGCTGGAGGAGCGCCATGCGAAGGTGGCTTTTGCCGAAAGTTGTACGGGCGGATATCTGGCGCATAGACTCACATCTCTGCCGGGAAGTAGCAGAGTGTATGATGGTAGCGTGGTCACCTACGGCTATGATGCCAAAAGCGAATTGCTGGGCGTTTCGGCTGATTTGCTGAATAAGGAAGGTGCCGTGAGTGAGCCGGTAGTGGTGCAGATGGCCGAAGGCGTGAAAAAAATGTTCGGTACGGCCTATTCCATTTCTACCTCAGGCATTGCCGGTCCGGACGGGGGAACGATCGAAAAGCCGGTAGGAACCGTATGGATTGCTGTTTCGGGGCCGTCCGGAACGGTAGCTAAGAAGTTTCGCTTTATGGGAAACCGGGTACGTAACATTCAGATGACTATGCTTACCGGATTTAATATGTTGAGACTGATGATGGAGGATGAGAAATAAAAATGGCTTAAGGGTTGTAAATTAATCAAAAAACCCTATATTTGCAGCCCATTTTTAGGAACGAAAATTTATAAACAATTCAAAATGAACCAGTACGAAACGGTTTTTATCGTAACTCCCGTGCTCTCTCAAGATCAGTTGAATGAGGTCACGTCCAAGTACAAGGAGTTATTACAGGAAAACGGTGCCGAAATTGTGAATGAGGAGAGCTGGGGCTTGAAAAAGCTGGCTTATCCGATTAACAAGAAGTCCACCGGTTTTTATCATTTATTTGAGTTTAAGGCTCCGGGTGAACTGATTGCCAAACTCGAGATTACTTTTAAGCGCGATGAACGCATCATGCGTAACCTGACCGTAAAACTCGAGAAATATGGCATTGAGTACAACGCAAAACGCAGGCAGAAACTGGCTGATAAAGCCGGTGCCAGATAACCCGAATCATTCACCTTCAAACACGAACAATCATGATTGAGCAAAACGCAGGAAATCAATCCGAAATACGCTACCTCACCCCGATTCCGGTAGAGGTAAAAAAACAAAAGTATTGCCGCTTTAAAAAGGCAGGCATTAAATACATTGATTACAAAGACCCGGATTTTCTTCTGAAATTCGTAAACGAGCAGGGACGTCTTCTTCCCCGCCGTCTGACAGGTACGTCTTTGAAGTATCAGCGTAAAGTATCCACCGCGGTGAAAAGAGCCCGTCAATTGGCTCTTTTGCCCTATGTTTCTGACATGTTAAAATAAGGAGGGCACGCACATGGAAATCATACTGAAACAAGAAGTTGAGAACCTCGGTTCCAAAGACGAAATCGTAAAAGTGAAGCCGGGTTATGCCCGTAATTTTCTTATTCCGCAAGGTATAGCTATTCCGGCTACGGAATCGAATAAGAAGATTTTGGCCGAAAACCTGAAGCAGCGCGCACACAAAGAGGCTAAAATTTTGGAAGAAGCCAAGAAAATGGCGGAAGGAATTGCCGGTCTCGTAGTGAAAGTCGGTGCCAAAGCAGGCGAAAGCGGAAAAATCTTCGGATCCGTAAATGCCCTTCAAATTGCTGAAGCTTTCCAAAAAGCCGGATTCCCCGTAGATAGAAAACAAATTACGCTTTTGGATGCGGAAAACATCAAGAATTTAGGTGTTTACAAAGCCAAAGTGAAGCTGCATAAAGAAGTATCCACTGAAGTGGACTTCGAAGTAGTGGCTGAATAACCGGATTAATTTCCTGAAAACCCTGCCCGATCACGGCAGGGTTTTTTATTTTGCACCGGGATGAACTGAAATAATAGAATATAACATAGCTCATGGAAATGATTCCTCTGCTGACCGCCCCTGCGGGAGACCATTATGAACTGCTGGATTGCGGCAATGGTGAGAAATTGGAACGCTTTGGCGAGTACATTACCATACGCCCCGAGCCTCAAGCCGTTTGGGATAAAGGCTGGCCGGAGGCAGAATGGAAAAACCTAGCCCACGTAAAATTTCAACCGACGGGAAGCCGCAGCGGAAAGTGGGTAAAAAGTAAACCCATGCCCGACAACTGGGAAATGAATTACCGGAGCGAACAACTTAACCTGATGTTTTCGCTGGCGCTGACCGGTTTCAAACATGTAGGCGTTTTTCCCGAACAGGCAGCCAATTGGGAGTTTATATATGCGAATCTGAAAAACTGCCGTGTAAAAGAACCCAAGTTTCTCAATTTGTTTGCGTACACAGGAGGTGCTTCTTTGGCGGCCAAAGCTGCAGGGGCCGATGTAACCCACGTGGATTCCATTAAACAGGTGGTTAGCTGGGCACGAAGAAATATGGAACTTTCCCATTTGGAAAATATCCGCTGGGTGGTGGAAGATGCCGTGAAGTTTGTGCGCCGCGAAGTAAAAAGAGGGAAAAAATACCAGGGTATTATTTTGGATCCTCCCGCTTTCGGACACGGACCGGATGGAGAAAGCTGGGTGTTGGAAAAGCAGATTAACGATCTGCTGAAGGATGTGCTCCAACTGCTTGACCCGGAAGACCATTTTCTCATCATGAATACGTATTCACTCGGATTTTCTTCCATCATTCTTGAAAATTTGATGATGCGGATCAGCCGCGATTTGGACTTTTCTATAAAGCCGGATGCGGGGGAAATTTATCTGCCTGCCAAAAGTGGCGTAAAACTTCCTTTGGGCGTTTATTGCCGGTTTGGTAATCGGTGATTTTTTTGAAATTTGACAAAAAATAAAAGACAAATGGCTACATTTGTGAAAAGGAAAATTCCATGAAAAGTACCCATAATATTCTTCAGGAGCCTGCCGTAGCATACGCCCATACTGATGACAAAGGCATTTATTCCCTTATCCGCATGATACGTCAGGGTGTTTCATTCCAATCCTTCATGGAGCTGGTAAAATCCACCCCTTTTTCCATGAGCGAATGGGCCTCATTTCTGCACATTTCGGATAGAACACTGCACCGTTACCAAAAGGGCAATCAACTTTTTGATGCGCCCCGTTCTGAAAAAATTCTTCAAGTGGCGATGTTGTATAAATACGGCACTGATGTTTTCGGTAGCCGGGAGGCTTTTGATAACTGGCTTCAATCGGATGTCCTTTCTCTCGGAAAAGTGAAGCCAAAATCTTTATTGGACAGCTCCTTCGGCATTTCCATTCTGAAAGACGAGCTTTCCCGCATTGAACAAGGGGTTCCCGCATGAAGATTTTTCGGTTGTGCAGAACGAAGTATGCCCGTGATTTGAGTGGTGCCGGGGCTGAGAAAACCGGCGGTCGGTGGAATAAAAGGGGTACCCCGATCATCTATGCATCTTCAAGTCGTGCGCTATGTTTGGCGGAAATGGCCGTACATCTTCCGCTGGGGATACTTCCTTCAGATTATACCATAATTACTTACGAGGTGCCTGATTCCCTGATGGTAGGCGAGGCGGATGCGCGAAAACTGCCCAGATCTTGGAATAGCATTCCGCACGGGGAGGAAACGCAGCTTATAGGCGAACAATTCGTGGCTGAAATGAAGTTTGCCCTGCTGAAAGTGCCATCAGCTATCGTAGCCGGAGAGTTTAATTTTTTGATTAATACCCGGCATCCCAAAGCTAAAGTCGTTAGTATTGCCGAACTTAAACCCTTTTCTTTTGACAGCCTTCTTTTTGTGAGGTAATTCCCTGAATCAGACCAGTGATAAATACATTTCTGAATAGGAAGCTGCTGCCTGTTCCCAGCTAAAAAGTGAAGCCAATTGCTGCATAAGTGACTTTCGTGTAGAATCAGCGTTGAAATCAACCAGCCCGTTTCTTACCGTGTTTATTACCACCTCCTCGGAAAAGTCGGAAAAATAGAAAGCCGATGTTCCTCCAATTTCTTTCAGGGAGGGCAGTGGGGAAAGAAAAACGGGATTCCCGAAATGCAGTGCTTCAAGGGCAGGCAGGCCGAATCCCTCAGCCATAGAGGGAAAAAGGAAGGCTTCACATTGACGGTAATACTCTATTTTTTCTTGTTCTGTGACTACCCCCGTAAGCACAAGCCTGTTGCCAACTCCTTTTTTACGTGCTTCAGTGACCAGGTGTCCAGCATAGGCATCCCTTCTGTCGCCGGCAATGACCCATTCATGGTCGGGAAATGCATTCAGCAGGGGCAGCAACACGTGAAAATTCTTTTTTGCCGTAATTAATCCGATTGAAAAAAAGAATGGTTTTTTCCGAACGGGAGGCATATCCATGGGAAGTTGTAAAGGCAAGGCAGGTCCGTTGTATATAACACGGTTGGGCAATCCCTTTGTATCTAAATGATGCTCAACCTCGGCTTTCGTAAATTCTGAAATATAAACCAGGGCTGCACTCCGATCCAACAGGTGTTGCACTCTGTCCAGCTTTCGTTTGATTTTTGATTTTGTTGCACCGTCATAAAGAAAATTCAAATCATGTATCGTAGTGATGACGGGGATTTTTCGGTCGATGGGCAGGTATTTGGACAGTTGATGGGTGCAATGCCAAATGTCGACCTCGGCCGGAACGCCCATTATTTTGTGGTGATTGTACAAATGTCCGTAAGAGGCCGGCTCCGGGAAATACCGCTCGGTTTTCTTTTTCTGAAAAAATTGAAATTGAAATTCATTTCGTGGCAATAGGGCATGACCTAAGTATTCACAAAATTTCCCCAATCCGCTGTTCGGGTTTTTCATCCGTTCAGAGTCGAACCCGATCCGTATCGGATTATTTCCCAATGAGCTGCCGGGCATACATTCTGGTTTTTACATATTTGATAAAAGAGGCCATGGCGCTTAGCCGGCAAATGACGAACCCATGGTACCCGTCTAAAAAACCGAGTTGGAAAAAATAGCTTTTGATAAATTTTACCCCGGGGCCCAAAATAACTTTAAGAAGGGAAGGGGTACTTCCTGTCGCTGCTTCAGCTTTTGCTGCAATTTCCGTAAAATATTCAATTTGCTTCAGGTGATCGCTCGGGCTGTAGTAGCTGTAATGGAGCAAATCTCCTTTTAGTTTACCATATTGTTCATTCCGCTGATAAAGTTCCCAACGGTCGTGCGGATTGATTCCGCCCCAGGCTCCTGAATGCCGGTTCCACAAGCGGGCTTTGGCATCCGGATACCACCCGCAGTGTCGGATCCATCTCCCGCAATAATAGGTTAGCCGATTCATTTTATAGGCCTTGAATTGCGGATTTTCCAATGCTTTTCCGATTGATTCCTTCAGCTCCGGGGTGAGCGCCTCATCGGCATCCAGGGAAAGCACCCAATCGTACGTAGCTAAAAGGGCGGCATAATTTTTTTGCTCTATGTGACCGGCAAAAGCATGTTTTGTGAATGTTACGTTGAATCGGGCGCAGATTTCCTCGGTTGCATCTGTAGAAAAACTGTCCACGACTAAAATTTCATCGGCCAGGTCTTTTACCGATTCGAGGCAGCGGGCGATGTTCTTCTCCTCGTTGTAGGTAATGATGACTACACTCAACCCGTTATTTTTTGTCAACTTTGCCACGATTTTATCGGGTATAAATGTAATAAACGGGCACGATGAACCATTATCTCACCTTTGGAATTTTTTGTTTTACCACCTTCCTGACAATCATCAATCCGCTCAGCCTGATGCCGGTTTATCTTACCATGACCTCCGAACTTTCTACGGAGGATAAACGGATTACGGCGCTAAAAGCCGTAATAACCGCTTTTATCACTATGGTTACCTTCGCCTTTGCGGGCCAGGCCATATTTGATTTTTTTCAGATTACCACAAACGGACTTCGCGTAGCGGGGGGAATTATTTTTCTGTTGATTGGCATGGATATGCTTCAGGCGAGGTTACCCAGGATACGCATCAAGAAGGATGAGGTGAAAGAATACGTCAGTGATATTTCGGTAACCCCTTTGGGAATACCGATGATTTGCGGACCCGGCGCCATTACCAATTCTATTATTCTTATGGGTGATGCCAAAAGTCCTGCCATGAAAGGCATGTTATTTGCTTCCATGTTTGCTGTAAGTCTGATGACACTGGTGGTGTTGCTATTCAGTCCGAGGATAGTGAAATTTATCGGGGAAACCGGCAATAAAGTGATGATGCGTATTATGGGACTAATCGTGATGGTAGTGGCGGTGGAACTTTTCTTTGCCGGGCTGAAGCCGATTATCCGCGACATACTGGATATTCCTGCCTGATGAATGATTTCCTGACCACCTCGCCGGGGCTTTGGCTCAATAACCGGGAAGAGCCGTCTTTTTTGCCTGATTGCTCTGATTTCTTAGGAGCCGATATACGTTTTTTTGCCTCATTGCTGAGGTATCGCGAGGCCATTCCTTTGCCCAAAGATGCCCCGCTGATTCATTTCGGTGAGGGATTGACCGCTTTGGAAAAGGCGTTCTTTTATGGAAGAGAAGTGTTTGTCAAACACGAATATCTTTTTCCTACCGGATCCTACAAAGACC
>JBIJBG010000236.1:0-3539 GCA_044345355.1 Flavobacteriales bacterium | reverse complement strand
AAAATTCCGGAAAAGACAAAACCTGGGCAGACTCTTTGGGAACACCCGATGATCCGCGCTTTCTGGATGACTTTGAAGAGGCTTACTCCGGCAGTATGCTGATTTTGAACGGCAAAGTATATACGCTCAATACGGGAAGCCCGAAAATGTCGCCCGCTTTTGCGCGCATGGTGAGCGAGTACGCCGCCGAACTTCAGGGCAAAACCAGGGTATTTTCCTGCGTGGCTCCGTTATCATCGGCATTTATACCGGCAGAAAAATACAAACGATATAACACGGCCAATAAAAACACCCTTCAGGCCATCGGTGCAAACCTGACTGACGGCGCCATTTTTTGTGATGTATTTTCTGAATTGAACAGTCATTACAACGAATATCTTTTTTACGGCAGCGACCACCACTGGACGGGAAGGGGAGCGTATTATGCGTATGTGTCTTTTTGCCGTGCCGCCGGCCTCAGGCCTGTAGGCATGAATGAGATGGTGCGCAAAACCAAGTACCCGTTTTTAGGCTCTCTCTATCAGCTTACCCGTGATGAGACCGTGCGCAAAAGCCCGGATACCGTAGAGTATTTTATGCCCAAGGTAAATTCGACCGCCGTGCGGTATAACGCCGTGAATTTTAATTCACCCGTAAAAACGTCCGTGTTCTGTGAAGGAGCATCGGGAGGAAACGGCTATTCTACCTTCATTTGCGGCGATGCGCCTCTGATGAAAATAACTACCGATGTAAAAAACGGACGGAAAGCCGCGGTAGTCAAAAATTCCATGGGCAATGCCTTTGCCGTTTATCTCATCAGCCATTACGAGGAAATTTATGTGGTTGATTTCCGTTATTCAAAACACAATCTGGTGGATCTTATCCGTACGCAAAATATCCAGGATCTGATTTTTGCCCTCGGTATGTACGGAGCCATGAGCAACGGAACCATCAACATGATGCGCAATCTGGCGAAACACAAAGGAGTATCCTTGCCCGAGCCGCAGGAACCGAAAGCCCCTGCGGACAGTTCATCCACCCCGGAGGTCAGTCCTTCTCCGGTTTCTGACTCATTAAACCGTTCTGCTGAATAAACATGGGTGATGTTATAAACAGCCTCCCGTTCTTCAGCAAGCGTTTGTTGATTCTATTTTTCATCAGTGCGTTCAACCTTTTTTCCTATATCCTGAAAGCACAGGAAATTCCGTATATACCGGTTTCTCTGCCCTTGGATACCCAATACTGCCAGCTTCAGTTTTACTCATCCAAACCGGCAAAAAAATTACTGGAGCTTTTTGAGCGTACGGCAGAACGGCGTACTGTCATTTATCACTATGGGGCCAGTCACATTCAGGCCGAAGTGCTCACCACGGAGGCTCGCGAACAACTGCAATCCCGTTTCGGAAACGGCGGCCGCGGTTTGATATTTAACTACGGGGCTGCCAATACGTATTCCTCGGTCAATTATTCTTCCACGGCGAAAGGGAAATGGCTTTACGGGAAAAGTTTTATTATTCCGCCAAAAGTTCCCTTGGGCGTAATGGGTATGGCCGTGGAGACAAAAGATCCGGAAGCCGAATTGAATTGGCGTTTTCATAAACCCATTCCGGCAGATAATTATGATCTTTATATTCTTACGGATAATAATGAACTTACCCCTGACTTCGAATTGTGGATAGATACGGTGCGTTATATTTTTGATAAAACTATGCGAAGGGATTTCAACGGGAAAAATTATTTCCACCTGAACCTTACCCGATCCATCAGCGAAATACGAATTAAATGTATGGCATCCCCGGATGTGCCTTTTCTGTTTCGTTTTTACGGGCTGGATATTGAGACGGGCCGAAAAGGAGGGTTGGTGTATCATTCCCTGGGCGTAGGTGCCGCGCCCTTTCAGAGTGTGCTTTATCTGGAGAAGATGCCCGAACAGTCGCAGCTTTTGAAACCCGATGTGGTTATTTTGGATTTCGGTACCAACAATATTTTATATAAAAACAAAGTGGAGCCCAAACTGGCATCTGCCATAGAAAAGGCGATTGAACGGTTCCGGGCGGTGAATCCCGATATGGTGGTGGTTCTCACGACTACTCAGGACTTGTTTTACAAGGGGAAATACATTACAGCGGGGGTACAGTTTCGTAATCTGGTGGATTCATTGGCCAAGAAAAACGACTGTCTTTTTTGGAATTGGTATGATCTTTCCGGCGGGTTCGGCCAAATTAAAAAATGGGCCGATGACGGCTATGCCGCCCGCGATTACATTCACCTCACTCAGCGCGGATATAAACTCAAAGGGTATTTATTTTACCGTTCTTTTATGAATACACTTGCACAAGTGAAAAATAATCAGGAACTTGCACGCTATTCGCTGCCTTTAAAAGAATATTCTGATGCAGCGGTTTATACTGCGGAGAAGCAAAAAGGTAAAGGAAAAACGGGAAGAAAGGGAGCCTCTGCCTACACCGTAAAAAGTGGAGATACGCTTTCCCACATAGCCCGAAAGTTTCGGGTCAGCGTGGCGAAAATTAAAAAGTGGAATGGTTTAAAAAGTGACTTTATCCGGGCAGGACAGAAACTAAAAATAAGATAATGCCGTCAATAAAACGAATAGCCTTTCTGATTTGCTTTCTATCTGTTCAACAACTGTATGCCCAATTGCCGACCCCGTTGGAGTTATATGATACCTTAGAGGCCCGTGGGTTCCTTGATCCGCTGGCCGTATGGCGTATTTCCATGTGGGAGACCGGTTACCTGAAATCGTCCATTTGCCGAAACCAAAATAACCTGTTCGGTCTTAGGGGGAGTAAAGGGTATAAAACATTTTCCGACTGGAGGGCCTGTGTATCCGCCATGAAAGCCCTCGAAGACCGAAAATATGCCGAGTATTCGGCCAAAAGGAAGGGTGATTATTATGACTTTATTGCCTGGTGGGGCTATAAAACAGGATATAGTTACAGTCAATCTGACAATCGATATGTAGAGCTGATTAAAAAGTTGGCACCACCTAAAAGGGATTGATTTCGTAAAACACGGATCATATTTTCTGTTTTTTCTCACCCGCTTTTAGCTAAAGGTCGTTTTTACTTACCATGATGCTGATGGCATTTCCCCCAAATCCGGTAGCATTGATGAGAACATGCCGTATTTTTTTCGGAATATATTCCTGTCCCCGGCAGGGATAGGGCATGGGCGGTATTTCTTGTTTTTCGAGTAGAATCAGAGCCGTGATGAGGGAGAGTACGCCCGAAGCTCCCAAAGTATGCCCGATGATGTGTTTATTGGTATATATCCGCGGCATTTCATCACCGAATAATTTCAGCAGCGCATGGTGTTCTGCCAAATCACCGTTTTTTGTTCCGGGAGCGTGGGCCATAATCAGGTCCGGCTTTACGCCCGCCATGTTCACCGCACTCTTCATGGATTGCTGAAGGGCCTCACCTTGTGGCGAAATCCCTGTCGGCGAGTTTGAAAATTCATGCCCCATGCCGATTCCTGTAATAAAATAGAGAGCATCTTTCTCATGATGTTTTGCGGATGCAAGGGTAAACATAGCGGCA
>JBIJBG010000016.1:0-21107 GCA_044345355.1 Flavobacteriales bacterium | reverse complement strand
TCAAGGGCCTGGTGGGGAAATCGCCGGTTTCTGTTGAAACGATTTTTAAGGCCTTCATCTGGGCCATGGTAAAGGGAGTAAGCGGTGCTTCCGTGCCCCCCGCGACAGCTATATCGCACAGGCCTGATTTTATCCAGGCAAATGCGTTGGCAATTGCCTGAAGGCCGCTTCCGCATGTAACGGAATGATCCAGGGTCATACTCCTTTTTTTGAGAAGGGAGGCTACATGGGATGAGAGATTTCCGGGAGTGGTAAATGGGGATGCTTTTACCGAAACATTGCCGCGTTCTCTGAATAACGAATATTCCTTTTCCCAGCAGGAGGTGGCTCCCCGAGAGCTGCCTACATTGACCAATACCGAGCTTCCGATTGCTTTTTCTGCAGTTTCTATGCAGGGCTTCGCTGCCTGCATAGCCAAGTGAACGGCTCTGTCTACCCCGTTTTCTGGCATATTGTCCGATTCGCTTTCCTGTATGACAAAAACGGAGTTTCCTTCTTTCAGGATAAAGGGGGCCTTTGAATTTTTCAGAGCTTCAAAAAAATCCACGCGGTTGCTACCCGCGGCGCAAACAAATCCGAAGCTTAAAATGGCTAAACCTTGCCCGGTTTCCTCATTCATGGAGCAAAGGTGCATTTTTTTGCCCGCTTGCGGAACCCTGCATGAACGCGAATATTAGGGTACTTAACCCATAACAGATAACATCAGCCCAATCTGAAGTAAACAGGCTGTTATATTGCGGAAGAAGGAATTCAAAATAAAGGCTGAAAAAAAGCCAAACGCCGGCCAGATAACTTGCCGGGAATAGGTATGCATTGCCCAGAAAATACCGGAATCCGGAAAGTACAGGAAACAAGCAAACCGGCATACAGAGCAGGTCATCCAGATAGGCATCGGCTAAAGGATGTGAAATGGCAGCCGGCTGCAATTGATGCATGACAAACAAAACAAGGCAAAGTAAAAAGAGAGTGCTGGCATGTTTTGTTTTCATTCAGGCGGCTACAAAAGTGATCAGCCATACGATAAAACTCATCACGGCCGTGAAAATAAGATGGGCTGTGTTTATCGTGTATTTTCCCCATTTCAGGAAAAGCGGCTCGTTATGTTTAACGGGAAAGATGCCTGCGGGTGCGGTCCGTATTTTTTCACCGCGTTCTTCCTTTTTTTGTTCAAAGTCCGACAACAACACTCCGCAATGGGTGCACAAATCTTCCTTATCTTGGTTCCAAACGGTCCATTTTCCGCAGGTGGGGCACTTTTTTTCGGACGCCATTCTCATCACAGATGATTTTTACAATATCTCCTTTTCCTTGATGATATTGGCTACGTAAACTGGTACAAATTTTTCCCATCTTGAATCGTTTTCCCTGATCATATCGAGTACCCGGTCTGCAAAAATACCCAACACCTCCGGGTTAAATGTGGAAATATCGGTTATCTTTCCGTTGATCAAAAGAAAGTCGTAAAGTGGTTTTACCTTTTCAGGGCAATCAAAATCCCGGATTTTGTAAACCCGGCCATCTTCCCCCATCATGGGATACACGTACATTTTGGACTGGGTGGTGAAGAGTCTTGACATGGCCTCCAGAATACCTCCGGGAAGGTGGGCATAGTGCTTTTCATCAAACAATTCGGTCATGTTGGGCATACCTAAAATCAACCCTACCTTTTTTTTGGTGTAAAACCGGGTAATATATTGAGAAAGAATATGGTATTCTTTAAACTGGGAAATCATCACGGTATGTCCCAGCGCACAAAGGGTATCTGCCCGATCCAGAAAATCCTGTTCGTCAATTTCCTGATCTTTACGGGTGAGATGGTTCAGTGAAAGTTCACTCACCACCACGGTTTCGTCGGGATTTACGCCAGGCTCCGAAGTGAAATCCCTCAGGGCATTTTTGAGCATGTCAATCCCCGTGAGGGTAATCGGTTTAAAACGGCTTCGCAATACCAGCACATTTTTTTTGTAAAGAAGGTCTGCAGGCCATATTACATCGCCGTCTGGCAGAAACATGGTGGCATCGGTAAGTCCGTGTTTCACCAGTTTCAGACTCATGAGCCGATTATCCACTTTTCGAAAATCAGCCCCGGAAAGTCGGAAGTAATCCACTTCGAGTTTGTCCCAACTCAGATTATCCATGAGCGAAAGCATCATTTCCAGGGGGTCGTGGTTTAAAAACCGGCAGGCATGAATAAGGTTGGTACCGATAATGCCCAAGGTTTTGTGCTGGAGAAGCTTTTCCGGTTCTTTTAGTTTTACGTGGATAATCAGGTCATTGGGTTCAGTTTCGGGATGGATTTGAAATCGGCAACCCAGCCAGCCGTGACCCGGTTTGGTTTTATGAAAATCTATAGTAGCCACCGTATCGGCAAAAGCAAAAAAACAAGTGGATTCTTTGCGTTCGGGAAGCCGCTCTTTCAAAAGAAGATATTCATGATCCAGCATTTTTTCCACCCGGTTTCTGGACACATAGCGGCCGTCTGATTCTACTCCGTAAATACTGTCGCTGAAAGCCATGTCGTAAGCGCTCATGGTTTTGGCTACGGTTTGGGAGGCTCCGCCTGCTTCAAAAAACGTATTGGCCACATCTTGTCCTGCACCTATTTCGGCAAATGAGCCGTAAAAGTTCGGATCTAAATTTACCCGGAGTGCTTTTCGCCCCGGAGTAAGTATTTCGCGGTTCTGCGGGATAGTTGTCATCTGGTACAAAGGTAGGTAAATACGCTCGTTTCCTTAATGGTATTCCGCTATCTTTGAGACGAATTTTTAAACTTTTTCGGACATGAATAATCGGTATGACTTAATAGATTCCCGCCTTTTTGTAGAAAACCGCAAGCGTTTGGCCACCCGGTTGGAAAAGCAATCCGTGGCTGTTTTTAATGCGAATGATGAGTTCCCGAGAAATGGAGATGCTTTTTTTACTTTTCGTCAAAACAGTGATTTATTCTGGCTCAGCGGAATTGATCAGGAAAAAACCATTTTGGTGATTTGCCCGGATGCCTACAAGGAATCCATGCGTGAAATATTATTTATCAGAGAAACCAATGAGCATCTTGCCGTATGGGAAGGATACAAATATACCAAGGATGATGCGCGACGTGTGTCGGGAATCAAAACCGTTTATTGGGAACATGAATTTGAGCAGGTGATGCATGAGCTTTTTATCCGAAACAGCCACATTTATATCAATCTGAACGAAAATATACGTGCTGATGTGGAAACTGATTACCGTGACCTGCGCATGATGGACAGACTTAAATCCAAATATCCTGCCCATGCCTTTTTAAGACTCGGGCCTTTGATGGATGAACTGCGCTCCATAAAGCACAGTATCGAAGTGGAAATCATGCAGCAGGCCTGCCACATTACGGAAAAAGCTTTCCGCAGGGTGTTGGGCTTTGTGAAACCCGGAGTATTTGAATATGAAATTGAAGCGGAAATCATTCATGAGTTTATCCGTAACCGCGCAGCAGGACATGCCTATAACCCTATCATCGCATCGGGGGCGAATTCCTGTGTGCTACACTACAATGCCAATAACCGTCCTTGTTTGGACGGGGATATGATTCTGATGGACTTTGGCTGTGAGTACGCTAACTATGCAAGTGACCTTTCCCGCACTATACCCGTAAACGGGCGTTTTTCTTCCCGGCAGAAGGAGGTGTACAATGCATGCCTGCGTGTGATGAAATTTGCCACCTCCCTTCTCAAACCCGGGACCATTTATTTGGAATATGAAAAAGAGGTAGGCCGTTTTATGGAAGGAGAGCTGATCGGCTTGGGCCTGTTGGATAAACATGACGTGGCGAAACAGGATCCCGCAGCCCCGCTGTATAAAAAATACTTCATGCACGGCACTTCACACTTTCTGGGATTAGACGTGCACGATGTAGGCAATCGCGACCTGCCCATGAGGGCGGGACATGTGTTTACCTGCGAGCCGGGTATTTATATCCCTGCGGAAAATTTGGGAATCCGGATTGAAAATGACATTCTACTGACGGAAAACGGCCATATTGATCTTATGGCCTCCATTCCCAGAGAAGTGGAAGAAATTGAAGAACTGATGAACGCAGCCGACTGATGTTCTGCATAAAAAAAATTTAGCATTTTCTTGCATTTCTCGTATTTGTATGTATATTTGCCGAGTCGAGTCTTAAAACCTCGCCTCTCTTGTTGAATTCATAACCAATATCCCTGACTCAAAAACCACGGCCTTCAGCCAGTTTACTTATCCCGGTTTAATTTTTAATCAAATACAACTACGCCATGACTATTTACGTAGGCAACATCAGCCATAGGGCTACAGAACAAGATTTAGCGCAACTTTTCTCTACATATGGAGAGGTTATGTCGGCTAAAATTATGACGGACAAATTTACCGGCAAATCTCGCGGTTTCGGATTTGTGGAAATGGAAGACGCTGCGGCAAGAGAAGCCATCGAGGCTTTGAATGAGCAGGAATTCATGACCCGCCCGCTGACGGTAAATGAAGCACGTCCGCGCACCGAGTCAAACGACCGTCCACGTCGTTCATTCGACCGTAACAACGGCGGTGGCGGATACGGCGGCGGTGGCAATCGCGATCGCGGCGGATTCCGGAATAATTATTAATTCTCCGTTCGAAAAATTGAAAAGGAGAGTGGTTTACCACTCTCCTTTTTTGTTTTGTCATAACGGCCTTTTATTAGTTAAACTCACCCCCGTCTGTTTCCCGGCTTTTTTATAATCTTGCTCCAAAAAATCAATATGCGATTCACTTGGTTGTTTGACTCATTTACCCGATTTCGCTATATCAGCCTTGCCGAAGGCATTTCATACCTGCTGTTATTAGGAATAGCCATGCCGCTAAAGTATTTTGCAGGCCTGCCCGAGGCGGTTCAAATCACCGGATGGGTTCATGGTGTACTTTTTGTTGCCTATATGGCCGCAGGTTTGCATGTGGCCCTGGCACACCGTTGGAAATTGGGGAAAGTTGCCTGGGCTGTATTCGCTTCACTCCTTCCTTTCGGACCGATTCTATTTGACAGAAAGTTTGGGAAAGACAAAATTTAAAAACTGATTTCCTGTTCCATAAGGATGCGGTTGTCTACCAGAAAACGGATGGCATAAGGTCCCTGGTTGTACACGGAAAAATCGAATTCAAACGCAATTTTTTTATTTCCCGGCCGCTCTGCCGGATTGTTGTATAATTCCCTCACGGCAATGTTTTCTGCATTAAATAGGGCAATATGTACCGCCTTTGTCTGTGAAAAACGAAACTCAAATTCACCACCTACGCTCCGTTTGGGGGTTGCCCTCGGGTTGCGCAGATAATCCTCTTTTTCCGGTTCCGGAGGGAGCGGCCTTCCCGCAAGTTGGGCCAAAAATGCCGCTGTTTCATTTACCGCCGTTTCATCAAATCCGAAAATGTTTTCCAATGGTTCATGGTCACTTATGCACCAAACAGCGGTCTGTCCCAGGTAGGACCCGGATAATTTTTTTTCGTGTATGAATCGGACTGTTTTAAGCAGATGCCCTTCCGCGCTTTTTTTTATCCGATACGGATTCTTCGCAGAGGGTGCCGCTCTGTGATGGTTTATGCACATGGCCGAAATCGGATAAGTGCGCGATTCCCCAGGGCCTAATTCGGCCAGCAGGGGTTCGGTAGAAACGAAATTTTGTTCGGTGGTATCTTCGCTTGCAAATAAGCGGCCCACGGGTACATCCACCGCAACGGGCAATCCGCTGATATTCCTGATCTCCAACATGATGGGCTGTTGGTAATGCGTGCTGTTGTCTGCCGCCCGAGCAGAGACTGAAACTTTATGCTGTGCCAGAGCATCGTCTATGGGCATGGATGGTGTTTTTTCAGTGTAAACAACCAAAACAGAAAGAAGAATGAGCCATGTATTCATGCGACGTTTTTATTGGAAACGCATTTAAATACCGGCGAGATACGGTATTTTGTTTTTTTAACCTAAAAGGAATGAAGGATAGCAGGTATATTGTCTGTCCTAAATCTTTTCACTCGACGATAATTTCATCGGTGAATATAAATGCGGGATTTCCTGCCCCCGGGTGCCAGGCAGGCAGCAGCCCATAATTTTCTGCCTCTATTTTTATATAACGCACATGTTTAGCATTCAATGATGTTGCAATTTCTTTTATAACAACATCCTCTGTTTTATCATCTACGGAAATGTCAATTTCCTGTATTCCCAAAATCTTACCTTGTTCATCCATCCAGGTGAATCGGACTTTTTTCGGCATCAGAATCCATGAGCGGAAATCCTGTAAAAATCCGATGGAAATTTGCCCCAAAAATCGGGAAGCTCCTAAATCCAATTCAGCGTGGAAGTCTGTATCCTGATAGCCTTGCCAGTAACCCTTTCGCCAATTTTTGTCACCCCGTATCCCGTCAATAAGTCCATCCGGTCCCCCGGCGGTGTATTGCCGGTTAAATGAAGAAAAGAGCGTAACCGACCTTTCCGGGTGCGGAAACGGGCGAAAATCGGCGTTTGATTCTGCGCTGTTATTTCCATCCGCATGAATTGCCAGGGCTCGGATTTGGGTTTTTTCCTTGATGAAGAACGGTGCCGTGTGCATCATACCTTTTATTTTCGGGTCTGATCCGTCCGCACTATATAACACCTGCTGATTTTTTCCTGAGGGAATAATTTCTATCTGTAACGAATCTTTGAATGGCTTTTGTGAAGCGCGTATTTCCGGGGCCGCAACCGGCAGCGGAGGCGGAAAATAATTAGGAGTACTTTCCATTATTTTGTTGCCTGCTTCCGACGAGTAGGTGAGCTCAAGTGTTCCACCCTGCATGATCTCATCGTGCGTGATGTAGGTTCTTTGAATTTCTTTTCCGTTCAAAACCGCCCGCACCAGGTAATATTGACCTTTGGTATTTCCTTTTGCCTTTATCCGGAAAATTTTCCTATTCTCCAACAAAATTTCAGATTGTTTAAAAATAGGAAAACCTATATGATAATAGGGACTTCCGGGCGTTACTGGGTAAATGCCCATAGCGCTGAACACATACCAGGCACTCATTTGTCCGCAATCTTCATTTCCGGGTAGTCCTTCCGGAACAGGCCGGTATAAACTGTCTAGTATGGTATGAACATAACGGGCTGTTTTATGCTTATTGTCCGTGTAATTATACAGATAGGCCATGTGGTGACTCGGTTCATTGCCATGCGCATATTGTCCGATGAGCCCGGTTATATCCACTTGCGTGCGCCCGGTTGTGCGGCTGTCGTAACTGAAAAGTTGGTCCAGCAGATTTTCAAAACGTCCCTTACCGCCTAACGTTTTTATCAGGCCATAAATATCCTGAGGAACGAAAAAAGAGTATTGCAGCGCATTGGCCTCGGTATAATGGTTATTTACTTCCCTGGGGTCAAAGGGGCTTAATCTTCCACCGTTTATGCGTGGCCTCATCCAGCCGGTTTCCGGGTCTGATAAATGGATCCACGATCCTGCCCTTTTAAGAAATTCATCTTTAATAGCTGTATTTTTTGCAGCCTCAGCCAACAAGGCGATACACCAATCATCATAGGCGTATTCCAGCGTTTTGGCAACGCTTTCCGGTTCATCTCCGATTTCCAGATATCCTTTCTCAGCATATGTGCGGATACTCCAGTTGTTCAGGTTGGCATTAGCTACGGCAGCTTCCAGTGCAAGCGGTAAATCCATGGGAATTCCTTTCGCAAGTGCATCCGCCAAAACCGCCACGGCATGGTAACCAATCATGCAGTCGGTCTCGTTGCACCATAATTCCCACATGGGAAGTCGACCTCCTTCCCTGTATTGGTTCAGCATGCTTTTAATAAAATCGCCGCTTCGTTTTCGGTTAATGATGTGGTGTAGCGGATGAAGTGCCCGAAAGGTATCCCAAAGTGAGAAAACAGTATAGGTTTCACCGTCAGCACCGTGAATTTTACCGTCCCGCCCGCGGTAACGACCGTCTGCGTCCGAAAACAGACTCGGGTGAATCATGGTATGATAAAGGGCCGTATAGAAGTTGATTTTTTCTTTTTCTCCCCCTCCCACAGCCTGTATTTTGGACAACTCGCGATTCCACTTTTCACGGGTTTCTTTTCGTGTTTTGTCAAAATCAAATCGGGTAATTTCTTCCATGTTTTTTTTGGCTCCGTCATAATCTGTTCCGGACAGGGCCACTTTGAATAAAACGGGTTCATTCGGTTGCACTGCGAAAGACAGCACAAATACATCGGCATTATTTCCGACGGATTTCACTAAAAAGGGTTTTTCTGCGGTGAGGCGAAAGTAAACCGTCTGGTCTTTGGCCCAGGCTTTGCTTCTGCGCATTCCCGACAGCTCGTGTGGGTTAATTTGGGTAAGGGTGCCTTCCAACAATTCGTCGCGGTGTTTCAGATCAACAATCAGGTGAAGGCTATCTCCTTTTTTTGGGGTAATTTTATGCAGAGCCACCCTTTCGGTTACGGTAACTTCACAGCGTATTTGCCGGTCATCGAGTATCACTGAGTAATAACCGGGTTCTGCTTTTTCATTTTTATGTGAAAATGGGGCCGCATAACCGAATGGCGTTATTTTTTCAGGAAGTTTCCCCTGAAAGGGCATAAACATGACATCGCCGTAATCTGAGCAACCCGTTCCGCTCAGATGGGTATGGGAAAATCCGTAGATAACGGAATCGGAATAATGATAACCCGAACAGCCCTCCCAGGATCCGTCTATCCGGGTATCGGGACCTGCCTGTACCATGCCGAAAGGTGCCACGGCTCCGGGAAAAGTGTGTCCTGTTCCTCCGGCACCTATAAAGGGATTCACTAATTCTGTCTGGGCTTTTGCCCCGATACATGAGAACAGTAATCCGGCCAAAAAGAGGTATTTTCTCATGATTTTTTGAGTTGGTTCCACACCAGGGAAGCGGCCCCGAGTATGGCAGCATCATTTTCGGGCAAGCCGCTGCGCAGAATCCGGACTTTATTTTGAAAAATGGTGAGCAGAGAGGCTTCCATGTACTTTTTTGTTTTGGGGATAATCAAATCGGCCGCGGAGGCCAATCCCCCGAAGAGGAAGATGGCTTCGGGAGAGGTTATGGCTACTGCATTTGCAAGGGCTTCTCCCAGCGTTTTGCTGAATTGCTCAAATGCATTCAACGCTTCCGCATCTCCTTGCATGGCCAATTCGTAAATGTGTTTGGCTGTTATATTTTGCGGTTTCCCGAATGATTCCGAGTTTCCTCCGGTATGTATTTCCCGGTAGGTCATTATCAAACCGGAGGCAGAGCAGTAAGTTTCCAGACATCCTTTACGCCCACATCCGCAAAGCCTTCCGCCTGGATTCACGATTACATGTCCGAGTTCGCCGGCAAATCCGTCGTGTCCGTAAATTAAAGTCCCTCCACAAACGATACCGCTTCCCAAACCCGTGCCCAGCGTAATGAAAAGAAAATCGCGCATGTTTTTAGCCGCACCGAAAAGCATTTCGCCCAATGCTCCGGCATTGGCGTCGTTGGTGAGCAGGCAGGTTTTTCCGGTTTTTTGTTCCATTTGTTCTGCCAAGGGAACAATTCCTTTCCAGCTCAGGTTTGGGGCAAATTCAACGGTACCGCGAAAGAAGTTGCCGTTCGGAGCTCCTATTCCCGTGCCAATCCATGCATAATTGGAATGTTCCTCCGCCATTTTTTGGCATTCCTCCGCCAAAAGGCTTGTGAGTTTTTCCGGTTCCGGAAAATCATGGGTAGGCCATTCCCTGCTGCAGAGTATTTGTCCCTGCTCATTAACCAGCCCTGCCCGAATTCCGGTTCCGCCTATATCAATTCCGGCTACTAAAGGATGGCCCATGTTTTTTTTGGCATCAGTGAGCGGTAGTTGCGGAGGGCGCATCATATCCCTTATTTCGTAAAACGCGGCTGATTTTTATGGCAAAGAAAGCCAGGTATGCGAAACATACCACGGCAACCCAGTAGGAAGAATGAATATCTGTTTTATCTGCCAGGTATCCCTGAATGGGCGGGATAACGGCTCCTCCCAAAATCATCATAATGAGAAAGGCAGAACCCTGGGAAGTAAATTTTCCAAGCCCTGTGATACTCAAGGCGAATATGCAGGGCCACATGATGGAACAAAAGAGTCCGCCGCTTATGAAGGCGAACACGGCTAAATTTCCTGTGGTGAAAACACCAATCAGCATGGCGGTCATCGCCATAATGCTGAAAATAAAAAGGGTTTTGGCGGGTTTTTCGCCGCCTAAAAAGAAACCTGCCACGATTACTGCGATGCAGATCAGATAAATCCAGAGTCCGCTGACGTCCTCCCCGTTTAGCCTGTTGGCTCCGAGAATAACGAGAAACGCAATTAAGGGAATAAAAACCGTGAGGACATTCTTCAGCGACTTTTTCATAGAGAATGCGGAGATGGCTCCCGTCCAACGGCCGATCATCAGGCTGCCCCAATAGAGTGAAATAAAAAGAGATATTTTAGATTCATCATACCCTCCGAACTCCGGCAGTTTAAGCAGGGCTCCCATGTTGCTTTGTATAGTCACTTCAACCCCTACGTAAACAAAAATGGCCAACATACCCCAGGTAAGCTGCGGGTAATTTAAAGCCCCGTATCCTTTTTCTAATTTTTCTTCTGAAGTTACCTTGGGCAGTCTGGCGAATCCGAAAAAAAGAGCTACCGCTCCAAAAACAGCTGCGAGTATGCCATATAATAGATTGATGGAGCGTATGGAAACCTCTTTTTCGCCACCGACGCTGCCAAAGAGTATCACACTGACTAAAATGGGTCCGAGGAGCGTACCAAATGAGTTGATTCCACCGGCCAGATTCAGACGGTGTGCTCCGCTTTCCGGGTTTCCTAGGGCTACCACGAAGGGCTGTGCCGCGGTTTGCTGTAGCGAAAATCCGAGTGCGATGATAAAAAACGAAGAAAGAATAAATGGGAAAGAACCCGAATTTACTGCGGGAATCATACTCAAGGCACCGAAAATGGAAATCCCGAGGCCCCAGATGATTCCTTTTTTGTAGCCGATCTGATTCAAAATGTCCACCCCTGAAATGCGTGAAGCCAGCCAGAGGATAAGGGAGCCGATGAAATATCCGCCGTAAAAGGTAGAATCAATCAACTGCGATTCGAACTGGGTGAGTAAAAAATGCGCTTTGCAGAAGGGAATAAAAATTCCGTTGGATGCGGCTACAAAGCCCCAAAAGAAAAATACGGTAATGAGTGTACCGAGTGCACGGCTGTAGTTTGTCATGAATGGGAAGAGGTAAAAAGGAGTAATCGGGTTTTTTTCGGAAGCGATTGTATCACCAACTCATAGCTCATATCAATCCATTGTTTCAATAGGGCATCAGAAATACGGCCGTTGAGTCGTACGGTGTTCCACATTTTTTTGTTCATGTGGTAGCCGGGTTGTACTTCTTCATATCGGTCACGAAGCTCTTCGGCCAGATCGGGATCACATTTCAGGTTTACGGAAGGCTCTTCGTCCTGCAGATCCGTGAGGGCAAACATTTTTCCGCCTACTTTAAAAACCAGGACAGACTCATTGAATGGGAAGGACTCCGTCACAGACTTTTTGGAAAGGCAATATTCGCGAAGCTCTTCCAGATTCATTTGCCGGGGGTATTTTCTATCTTCTGAAGGAATTTTACCAAACCCGGAATTAACTTTGGGTGCAGGGGCAGTTCCGGATTGAAATAGGTGGAGAGGTTGGCATTCCGGTCTTCAGGTGCCTGTTTCAGGATATGGTTCATATCGGCAATGAGCAGAAAATCTGCGTCGGGCTTTGCCTGATGTAATAAACCGCCTTCTTCGGCTTCTACCTGAATATCGGTTGTGCCCTGTACAATCATTACGGGTATTTTTATGCCGCTGATAATCGTTTTCGGTTCGTATTTAAACCAGCTTCTCAGATAATTTTGCACCGATGGCCTGAAAACGGCCTGAAGCAGCGGAGTCACCTGGTCTACATTTTTTCCCGAGTTCAGTTGCCGGATAATTTTTTCGGATTCCTCATAAATGGAAAGAGATTGGTTGCGCAATTGGTTCAACAGTAAAGTGTCTGCACGTCTCGCCGGTCCTGCCAGAGAAATAAATGCGTCTGCCCCCGAACTGTCTGCGGCTAACATGCCGATCAGGCTTCCTTCACTGTGTCCGATCACCACCACTTTTGTAAATTGGGGATTTTTTTTCATGTCTTTGATCCAAACGGCGGCATCTTTCACATATTCGTCCAAAGTTATCTCCGCCTCCCGAAAATCCGGGTCACCGCTTTCGGCCACCCCGCGTTTGTCGTACCGGATTACCGCAAATCCCGCTGAAGCCAGGGAATCGCTGAGGAATTTATAGGCGTTACTCATCAGAATACTCCCGTTGTTTCCGTTGCGGTCTGTAGGTCCGGAGCCGGGAATAATCAGGCAGGCCAGAGCCTTTTCTTTACTTTTCGGAAAAGATTGGGTGCCGCGGACAAATCCGGTTTTGGGATTGATATAGACATTTCTTTCGGTGTAAGGCAGTTTGGATTTTGGTATTTTCTTGGGTTTCGGTTGTGCCTGACTACACCACGAAATACTACCCGCCAGCATCACTAGGAAAATCAATCTCATGCCATAAATGTCGTAAATCCTTTGGTTATGGGCAAAAAAAAGGAGTTCCGAAGAACTCCTTTCAGGTGGTGAAGTGTTTTAAAGGCCTTTGAAATCGGCGTCGTCACGGTATTTGATGAACTCTGCATCATCTTTCGATTTTTTGCGGAGGGAAGCATCTTTACCAAAAGCGGCTTTCAGATTGGAGAGCACTTTATCTTTATTCCCCTGACGGGCCGCCACGATGGCTTTCAGATAATCGGAAAGGGCTTTGTCTTTATCGGCTCCGCCATTCAGTGTTCCCTCTACATCTCCCATTCTGCCGGCCAATAATTTGGCCAACGCGGAGTTGAACGTGTTGGCGCTTCCGAATTTAGAAACGGCTTCCGTGTATTTACCGCGGAGGATGAGAATAGTTCCTTTTGCCTGATCGGCCTCAGGGAATCCTGAGGCTTTATCAAAATATTCTTCGGCTTTTTTGCGGTCTCCTTTATTCCAGAAAACGTGACCCAAGTTAGACAATACCATTTTTTCGTTGGGGGCTACTTTCTCGGCTGCACGTAACTCATTTTCGGCCACATCCCACTTGCCCAAAGAGGCAGCAGCTGCACCGGCATTGTTGTAGGCTCTCCAGTCGTTCGGATTTACCTTAGTGGCACTTTGGTTGATTGACAAACGGGTATTGTTATCCGAAATTAACGTTTGTGACGCGTAAAGAAGTTCTTCATAAGTTAAAGAAGCCGGATCTGAAACCGAGAGCGATTTCAAATCTGCCTCCGTTTTGGGTTTCAATTCAACCGTGGTAATCACTTCTGCACGACGCAGCGGAGATAATACCTCGTTTTCAATTTGCTTAGCTAATGAAGCGTCCATGGCTTTCAGTTGTTTTTGCAATTCGGCATTGGTAACTCCTCCGCGCACGATGGAACTTACTTTGGAACCGCTTCCGCCAACTTTCTCATTCAGTTTTTTCTCAAAACCGGCAAAATCCGCTCCCTTGGCCTCTGTTTTCATAGCCGATCCTTGGGCGAGGTCTTTATTTACCTTCTTAACCTCTTTTTGCAGCAGTTTGCTGAAGTTTTCCGAACGTCCTGCGGAAAGTTTGGCATTCAGGTCTTCTTTACCTTCGGGAGAAGCATAACCCAAAACATCCATTCCTTTGAAGGAAGATTCTTCTTTGGTCTGTCTGTCTACAAATTGATTGAATTCTGAAACGCTTTGTTTGTTTCCGTTTTTATCGGTTACGCGCACTTCTTTGCTGTTGTAGGCAAAATACAATACGGAAGTACCCGTTTTAAAAATGGGGCCATAGTTGTGTTTCCCGATAGCCATATTGCCAGCGTCAATGTAAGTTAAAAGAGGGGTAATATTTACACCTTGAGCCACTGCATTGGACGTTTTACCTGAGAATTTTTCTTTTTCGCCTTTGCTGCTCATGGTAAATCCGTTTGCTTTCACATGGAGCTCGGAACGTTGCATACCGTCGCGGTATTGGATGGTTCCCGAGTAGGAAACTGTTCCGCCTGTTTTATGATTAAGTACCTGACCTTCGCCTTTCGATTTTTCTCCTTTTACTTTCAGTGCCGGATAAGCAACGGATTGTCCGTTAAATTCTAGTGATGGAGTTAATACGGCATGTCCTTTTTTCGGAATGGACTTTTTGGGATAATCCGCCTTGATGGTTACAGAAACCGAATCATTGCGGTATTCAAGCGGGTTTGGAGTAACCGTGTAGGTTACCTTGTCCAAATTAAACTTGGCACAACCCACCATCAACAGGGGTGCACTCAGAATAATCGGTAAAGCCTTGTGAAGATTCATGATATTTGTTTTTGTCTTTTTTGTGAAACTTTTTAGGAAAAAACTGTGCCAAATTTAATACTTACGTCGGATAAACATTCAAGAAGGGTAAAAGTTTAATCCAAACTTAGCCTTTTTTGTCTGCAAAAAATTGAATAAATCCTGCCTGTCTCTAGGGTTATTGAGGAAATCAAATTGATCGGCGTCTACCAAAATAAGCGGTATTTCCGGAGTTTCTTTTAAAAATCGGGTGTATCCGTCCGTCACCTTTTGAAGGTATTCATCGCTTATCATCAGTTCATAAGGTCTGCCTCGCCGATTGATATTTTCCCGTAGGGAAGTTATTTCCCGATGCAGGTAAATTACGGCATCAGGTTTGGGCGTACTGGGAAGCAAAAGCCGAAACACTTTTTCAAACAGTAAAAATTCAGGTTCTTCCAGTGTGAATCGGGCAAAAATCAGGGATTTTTCAAATACGAAATCGGAAATGATGAGTGGTTTGAAAATATCCGGCTTTTCAAAAAGCTCTTTCATTTGCCGGAACCGTTCCGCTAAAAAGGATACTTCCAGCGGGAAGGCATTTTTTTCCGGATTTTTGTAAAACTCAGGCAGGTAGGGATTGTCGGCAAACTGCTCAAAAAGTCCGGTTGCATTCAGATCTTCACACAACAGTTTTGTCAGGGTTGATTTTCCTGCACCGATGTTACCTTCTATGGCGATGTAGTTAAATTCCAATAGAAAAAGCGTTTGAGGTTAAATGTGGTTTGTTTTTTCCTGGGTTTCCCGGATGAACGTTTTTTCCATCACAAAATCCTGCATCACAAAACCGTTTCCGATGTCAAAATCGGCATACCGACTGATTTTGAATCTATTTTTGAAATAAAAATTTATTGCGGCAATGTTGTGCCTGTTTACCGTGAGCCAAAGCAAATGGTTTCCATGCTGAATGGCTTTGTTTTCTAATGCCGCCAGGAAGCGGGCGCCTTCTCCCGTTCCCCGAAAAGATTTTTTCAGGTAAAATTTGGCAAGGAAGGCCTGACCCGGAGCGTTTAAATCCAATGAGCCAAACCCTGCGGGAATCTCATTTTTTATCCAAAAAAAGAACTGGTGTTTTTTTTCCTCCATTTGCTTTTGCAGTGATTCAGGGGAATACATTTCATGAAGCATGTAGTTTGTTTGTGGCTCACCGATGATGGGAGGATAATATTCCATCCAAATTTCGTGCGCCATTTTGCCCAATTCCGGCAGTTGGTAATCCTTTACCACTTCAAGTCTCATGCAATTTTCTTATTTCGCGGCTAATTTCTGTAATTTCGCCTGATAATAAGGTCTATTTTTATTTAAAAGTATGCATATAAGGTCTGTGCTTTTCATTTCAATGGCAATACTCGTTCTTTACGGATGTAAATTGAACAGAAACCAACATCTGACAGAATACACATTTACTATTTCAGTCCGTGAAAAGTACTGTTATGGTGCGCGGTTGGACGAAACTCTGATTCGCGAAAGCGAGAAGGAAAAACCGTTTGCTTCGGCTCGTATCTTTTTTATCAAAAAGGGTACCACGGATACGCTGAATTTAGCCACCACCCTTGCAGGACAGGTTACGTATAAATTGGAAACGGGCATATATCAGGTATTTTTTCCTGAAAAATTTGCTCCCGGTCCTCAGGGTTACACCCGGCAATGCAAAGATTGGAGGATGCAACCGGACACTACATTAGTGCTGAATCCGACCAAGACACAGATACCGATGAAACTTTACAGACCTTGCAGTCCGTGTAATCCCATACGGCAATAATCAGTGTAAAATTATTTTCCTGATGGCTGTTTTTCCCTTTTCGGATTGCATTTGAGCATAGTAAAAACCGCGGGGCAGATCCGATAAATCCCAGGAAGTTTCTCCGCCGGAAACAGGTATTGTTTTCACCTTTTTCCCATCTCCGGAATAAAGAGTCAGCAGGGCGGGGAAAATGTCAGAGTTGAGCCTGATAATTCCTTCGGAGGGAACAGGCCATATGGAAAAGGGAATTTCTTCTTGTATTGTTTCCGCATCGAGTCCGCAGCTATTGATGAAACTCGTTCCCGGGGAGCCTCCCGGACAACCGCAAAACCAGCTTTCCACCGAGCAGATGTCCATAGGCTGCGCAAAGGCGGTATCCAACTCCAGGGTATATCCGTTTCCGTCCGCGCACTTAGGCCACACTCCGTCATCGTCATACCAAACGGATTGCACCAACCGGTCCAGACTGTTGTAAATACGGATGGCGTCGCCGTTGCCGTCCAGGCTGAAAAGAAAAGGACCTGTCTTTTTGGTTACATTCGGATACAAAGAGTTGAAATTGACTGCATCATTGAAGATGACAATTCTTTCCTGTGGATTCAAAAAGGTTCCGCTTGGGAAAGTAAACAGATTTGTGTTGTTATCGTCACGGAATTTATAGCCCGACAAATTGAGTGAATTATTGGTGCGGTTCCATAATTCAAACCAGTCACCGGAAATCTGCTGGAGCGGAGAACGGTAGTTGATTTCCGATACAATCAGATTTTCGGTGGTGCAGGGTGAAAAGGCGCTTCCCGGTGAACCTTTGATACAACCGCAACGCCAGTTATCCGGTTCACCCGGGCTCACCGAGGGGTCAATCAGTTCCAAAGTTCTGCCGAAGCCGTCGGCACATTTATTCCAGGGAAGGCTGTCGTCAAAGGTGAATTGAATGCGCACCAGATCAGCCGCGTCTTTCAGGGTAATGGTTTCCCCTTGGTTTGAAAATTCAAAACCTAAAGGACCTATGCGATTTATTCCCGGGTGAATTTGGTCAAAACGGGTCAGGTTTTCCGCAATAACCAGGCGCCCGTTGGCCTGAATAACGGTTCCCTGCGGAATCACATAAACGGGATTCAGAATGTTTCCGTCAACCATTTTCCAGCCGGAAAGGTCTGCGGGAGCCGTCCCTGTATTCCAGAATTCAATCCAATCTCCGGAATTAAGCGTAGAGTCTGACTGGTAGTTGAATTCACTGACGATCACCTGCCCTGAAGCGGCGAAGAAATATAGAAATCCCAGTAGGAGAAAGGCGCTCAGTTTAATTTTTTTGTTCATATATTTTAATCTTCGTTATTGCGATTATCATCGGTTGGAAAATCAGGTTCTACGGGATTTTCAGCCGGTTTTAATTTCCCAAATTTAAAAATAAATCCCGCCATGATGATGCGGGTTTCATTTTTGGATACGGTAAACCGGGAAATGTCTTCCGCCCTTGTTTCCCGATATCCGAACCATGTGTTGAATATATCGCGCACGCTGAACGTGAGGGTAAGTTTATCTTTGAAAAAACTTCTGCGGACTGAAAGATCCATCCTCCAGGTATCTCTTGTATTTCCCTGTAATAGGATGTCGGGTCCACGGTAGTTGAAAACAAAAAGTCCCGATATGATTTTGGGCAGAAACCAGGCTGCAGATAGCTTTGCCTCATATCCGAACAGGCTGTTTTTCAGTCCGGGTTGAATATCCGTGGCGTCGATATGCGAATAATATAGGTTCACATTGGCCGACAGGGTCAGGGCTTTAAAAAGTTTGGCTGCACCGATCAGCTCCAGTCCCGCCTGTTGTTCTCCACGGTAATTGAGCGAAGTGGTGATTACTACCGAACCTGTGTCCAAATAGCGGATACGGCCATAAGGATTATTATACAGTCGCCCGAACAAAGCACTTTTGAAGAGGTAATCGCCTTTTTTGAATTGCACCGCCCATTCCAGGGTGTTCAGGTATTCCGGATTTAAGTCGGGATTTCCGAAGCGCAGATCCAGCGGGTCGGAGAAATCGGTAAAGGGATTAAGGGAACCGGGTTTAGGCCGTGAAATGCGCCGGGCAAAGGTAAGCTTCGTTTCCCAGGTTTTGCTGATGTCGTAGTATAATCCGGCGAAGGGAAACCAGCCGAAATAGAACTTATCTGCCGAAAAACTTCCGTCGGCCAATTCCGTGCGCAGAAACGTAGGCTCTCCCCGAAAGCCGAGCCGGTATTTCCACTTGTTTATTTTATGGGTATACTCGGCATAAAAGGCTGCCACGTGTTCCCTGTAGCGAAATGTGTTGACCAGGAAAGTATCGGGTAGCCAAAACCCGTATCGGTCTTCTCTTCGGGATGCATAAAAACTGTTTTCAATAAATCGCCCGGTATATCGGATTCCGGTTTCCAACTTAATGTTTTTCGACAGAGGCAAAGTGAGATCGCTTCGAAGAGAGGCAAAATGGTAGGCCTGGTTTCGGTCGGTTTTTCTAAGATCGGTTTCTGTTCCTCGCGTCCGTCCCAGGTCGTTAAGATCTCTTTGCGCATTATAGCCGTAGGTTATTTCGGTTTCCAGCTGCTTTTTCGGAGCTTTGAATTTGCGAAGCCAGAGCAGGGCTCCTTCTGCGTTGAGCTCATTTTCACGGCGGTAAACATTTCTTGTGAACTCATCAAAAGGAGTTTCACCTTCCAAGAATTGGCGGAAACGCCCCGAGTTTTTGGAAATACCATAAATAAAGCTGCCCAAGCCGGTAATGTTCACGCTGTTTTTTTCATTCGGGCTCCAATCAATTCCTATGCTCCCGCCGTGGGAGCCCTCAATCAGCCTTCCGTCAAACCGCCTGTTGAAGTTCCATTCCGAAACGCCCGGAATCCGGTTTTGACCGGTATCGGTATCATAAGAGGCAAATTTCCCGTATCGGAAACCATAGGTTCCGTAAATGCTGATTTTCTTGCTTCGGTAAGTAAGGTATAGCGTACTGTTTGCCTTCTCCCGAATGCCTATGGCAGCTCCCGCCGATCCTGAAAATCCCTGTCCTTCGCCTTTTTTGGTAATTATGTTGATGATTCCGCCGGTGCCTTGGGCATTCATTTTCGCCCCGGGATTGTCATAGATTTCAATTCGTTCAATGGCGGTGGCGGGGAGGTTTTCTAAAATGGCCTGCATGTTTGAACTGCTTATTCCGGCCAGTTTTCCGTCAATCATGACGGTAATTTTCGAGTTGCCGCGCAGGGTTATTTTTCCTTTATCGTTGATGTTTACCGAGGGCACTGTTTGCAGAAATTCAATCACCGATGCGCCTGACTGCATCATTCTTTCGTCGGGCGAGTAAGAAGTTTTGTCACTTCCCTCATCAAAAACCGTTTTCTCTGTTTCTATATTGACGGGTTTCAGTTCTTTTTTTTCAGGCTTCAGCGGCACTTCGCCTATGTGTATATTCTCCGTTATTTTTAAAGTGTCTTTTTTTGTTTTGTAGCCGATGAAACTATATTTCACCAGATAGATGCCCGGAGCCGGGAGTTTAAGTTCAAAAGCCCCGTCGTTCAGCGAGGTGGTTCCCGTTACTTTTCCTCCGCCCAACGGGGTGGCCAAAATATTTACGTCGCGCAAAGCCGTTTTCATTTCCTTGTCAGCAACTCTTCCGGACAGCACGGGATCCTGAGCGTTCACCTGAAGGGATAATGCACATAGGCAAAAGCAAAGTACACTGAATATATGGCCGACTCTTTTCAATCGAAGGAAACCTCTTTGTAAGACAAACTTAACCGGGATTTAATCATCCCCATGCATGAAGGGTAGGATTTTTATGATTAATGAATGGTTTACCTCATTTTGATCGAGAAAATTGGGGGAGGTTTTTAATTTATTTGCAACTTCGTCACATTCAAGAAAACACCGCATGAAAAAATTTTTGAAAATCTGTGGCGCCATGTTGGGCATTCTTATTTTGTTTTTTGCCCTGTTTTTGGGTATGATGACACTGGATGATTTTAAGCCCCTCCCGGTGGAGGAGTCTTCTGTTGAAGGTGCAGGGGTTTCTTTTCCAGACTCGGTTGGGAAGCTCTCGTTTCTTATCTGGAATATCGGATATTCCGGACTGGGAGCCAAGAGCGATTTCTTTTTTGACGGAGGCTCGGGAGTGCGCCAAAGCAAAGCCATCACCGAGGAATATTTGGAGGGAATTTCCGGCTTTTTGGAAGAGCAGTCAGGCGTTGATTTTTTGTTGTTGCAGGAGGTTGACCGTGATTCCAGAAGAAGCTGGCATATCAATCAGGAGGAAGCGATCCGCGAAAATGTAAAGAATCATGTTTCGTCTTTTGCGGTAAATTATGATTGTCGCTTTGTTCCGCAGCCCGTTTCCAATCCTTACGGAAAATGCCTCGGGGGATTGATGTCATTATCCCGCTACAGGCCTGAACTTTCCCGGCGTTTGGCGCTAGAGCCGGACGCGAAATGGCCCGTAGGGCTCTTTATGTTAGACCGTTGTTTACTGGAGTGGCGCTTTCCGCTTGCTTCGGGCAGGCAGTTGGTCGTGTATAATCTGCATTTGTCTGCTTATGACGACGGTTCGGTAAAGCAGACGCAGATGGATTCGTTGAAGGCGATTTTTATGCGGGAGTTTGACAAGGGAAATTATGTAGTGGCCGGGGGCGACTGGAATCAGGCTCCTCCGGGGTACACCAGTCCGTTACCGGGGTTGGCGGCTACCGTACAGATGAACGTACCTGCCGATTTTCCTTCTGCCGGATGGCAATGGGCTTTTGATACCTCTTTTCCCACCAACCGAAAACTCAACGAGCCTTTCAAGGCGGGCAAGACGGGTACCGATGTTATTGATTTTTATCTGGTTTCTCCCAATGTGGAAATTCTTTCGGTAGGAGTGTTGAATTTAGATTTTGCCTTCAGCGACCATCAGCCGGTAAAAATGGAAATCAGATTGAAACCCT
>JBIJBG010000085.1:0-7970 GCA_044345355.1 Flavobacteriales bacterium | reverse complement strand
TAATTGCCTCGTATCGTTTTTAGAATTTCTTCCGCATGTAACACCACATTTACTTTTTGAAAAGGCAGATACTTATTGAACCAGGTCATCTGCCTTTTGGCATATTGACGTGTGTGCCGTTTTATTTCCCCGATGCAATCCTCCCGGGAGATAAATCCTTCAAAATAAGCAAAGAATTCTTGATAACCTACTGTTTTTAAGGTTTTCAGATCTTTTAAAAGATGCACTTTGCGTGCTTCTTCTTCAAGCCCTGAAAAAATCATCTCATCCACCCTTCGGTTGATGTTAAAATGCAGCTCTTCTTTGCTGATATCGGTTCCAATGGCAGTAAAAGAATAAAGGCTTGTGCTCTGCCCGGTGTGGAACGATGAAAATGGGCGGCCTGAGCTGAAGACCACTTCTAATGCCCTGCGTAATCTGGCGGGATTTCGGATGTCTGCTTTTTCGTAATAGATCGGGTCAAGTTCCTTCAAACACCTTTGCCATCCCTCCAGTCCTTCCGAGTTGAAAATGGATGCAACCTTAATTTCAGATTCCCGGGTAACCTCGGGAAATGCATCCATGGCAAAGAGCAGATTATGCAGGTAAAGGCCAGAGCCGCCGCAAACGATAACCGTGGGATGGATTTCCAGCAGTTCGTTTATTTTTTTCTGAGCGTCTCTTCCAAACTGTCCCGCGGAGTATTCTTCCCGAATGGAGCGGCAACCCACGAAGTGGTGGGGAGCGGCAAGTAATTCTTCAGCTGTCGGTGCGGCACTTCCTATGGATAGTTCACGGTAAAATTGCCTGGAATCTGCCGAGACGATTTCTGTATGAAGATGTTTGGCCAGTTTTACCGCAAGTGCTGTTTTTCCTGATGCCGTGGGGCCTGTAACCACGATTATTTGTGGCAATGAACTCATCTACTGAAGCTGTGTTGCCGTTTGGAATCCCATTTTTTCGCCAAGTTCATACATAAAGCGCAGGGCCTCAGAACGGTCGTTTTGGATTTCCCCGTCTAAAATGGCATCCTTAATGGCGGTTTTGATGGTACCGATTTCTTCGCATGGAGGAATGGCAAATGCCTGCATGATATCCTGTCCGCTTACCGGCGGTTGGAAATTCCGGAGGTGGTCTTTATCTTCTACTTCCTTAATCCGTTTTCGGACTTTTTTGTAATTGGCGAGGTAGCGGCTTACTTTCTCTTCATTTTTTGAGGTGATATCCGCTTCGCATAACATCAGCAAGTCCTCCAGATCTTCTCCTGCATCAAAAATAAGCCGGCGTATTGCGCTGTCGGTGATGGTTTCCTTGGCCAGGGCAATTGGCCTCAGGTGCAGCCTGACCAGCTTTTGCACGTATTTCATTTTCTCGTTCACGGGAAGGCTGAGTTTGCGGAAAATACCCGGGGTAAGCTTGGCTCCCAATTCTTCATGCCCGTGAAAAGTCCACCCATGGCCCGGTTCGAATTTTTTGGTGGGCGGTTTTGCAATGTCGTGCATCACGGCCGACCAGCGAAGCCAAAGATTGTCGGTATTTTCGGAGAGGTTATCCAATACCTGCAGGGTATGAAAAAAATTGTCTTTATGGCCTTTCCCGTCTTGGGTTTCTACTCCGGCAAGGGCGGCCATTTCAGGAAAAATAAAGGCTAGAATACCTGTGCTGAATAGTAGTTTAAACCCCACGGAAGGCTTGGGAGAAAGGATAATTTTGTTTAATTCATCTGCCACACGCTCCTTGGAAATGATTTTAATCCGTTCTGCATTTTTGGTAATTCCCGTCAGGGAGCGTGAGTCTATTCGGAAATTGAGTTGTGATGCGAAACGGATGGCCCGCATCATGCGCAGCGGATCATCAGAATACGTGGCGTCAGGATCTTTCGGGGTTCGCAGTATGCCGGTTTCCAAATCGTGCAGTCCGCCAAATTTATCTATCAAGGTGCCGAAAGCCATCCGATTCAGCCGCACTGCAAGGGCATTGACGGTAAAATCGCGGCGGCTCAGATCATCTTCCATATTACCCGATTCTACGGCCGGTTTGCGCGAATTTTCCTGATAACTTTCTTTGCGGGCCCCCACAAATTCCAGTACAAAATCGCCATGTTTTACCATCGCGGTTCCAAAGTTGGCATAGGTAGTTACTTCAGTTCCTTTTCCCAGTCTTTCAGAAACTCTTTCGGCAAGCGCAATTCCACTGCCCACCGCCATGATGTCAATATCCTTGCAAGGCCGGCCCAAAAGCATGTCGCGCACAAAACCTCCTACCAGGTAAGCCTCTACCCCTAAGGCGTCGGCTTCCGCAGAAATCAACTTAAACAGGGGGTCTTTGAGGTATTGCCTGAGGACAATTTCGTGCTGATTCATACTTGACGGCAAAGGTATTATTATTCCGCGGCATTTGAGTTCGTGTTGTTTTCAGCGCATTCCATAATTATTGCCGATTTTAAAGCGATTTTGAACAAAACAGCTGTTCTTGCACTTACATTTGCCTTTCATGAAACAAAAAAGAGCCATAGTCATCGGCAGCGGAATAGCCGGTATAGCGGCTTCCATACGTTTGGTGCGTGCCGGATTCTCCGTTTCCGTGTTAGAAAAAAATGATTTTACGGGCGGAAAACTTTCCGAACTCAGAAGCGGAGGTTATCGCTTTGATGCCGGACCGTCCCTGTTTACACTGCCTTCTTTGGTGGATGAACTGTTTACCCTTTGTGGTGAAAATCCGCGCGATCATTTTCAATACACCCGACTCGAAACCATCTGCCGGTATTTTTATCCCGATGGCACTACCTTGAACTCCTTCGCGGATAACGTGCGTTTTGCCAATGAGCTGGAAACTAAAACGGGAGAACCCGCCCACCATACGCTGAAGTACCTGAAGGCCTGTGCCCGAAAATGGGATCTTACATCTGATGTATTTATTTTTTCCGATTTTTCTGATCCCAAAACGTTTCTCTCACGCGCTTTTTTGAAAGGACTGGCTAATGTGGGTCAACTTCATGTGGCTGAAACCATGCATGATTATCACGGGCGCACTTTTCAAACTCCCCATGCGGTTCAGCTTTTCAACCGCTACGCCACTTACAACGGTTCCGATCCCTATCGGGTGCCGGCCACTCTCAGCGTAATTCCGCATGTGGAGTATGGTATGGGGGCATTTATTCCCGACCGCGGACTTTATGACATCGTGAAATCCCTTACCGAGCTCGCCTGCCGTCAGGGGGTCGTTTTTAAAACAGGGGAGAAGGTGACCTCCATAACCCATCACCGACATTTGGTAACGGGTGTGGAGACAGAGCGGGAACAATACGAAGCGGACATCGTGGTAGCCAATGCGGATGCCGTTTCCGTTTACCGGAATCTGTTGAAGGATGCTTCATCGGAGAAAAAATGGGCGGCTCAGGAACGCAGTACCTCAGCCTTGGTTTTTAACTGGGGCATGCGGGCCGAATTTCCGGAGTTGGACTTGCACAATATTTTCTTTTCGGAGGATTACAAAGCCGAATTTCAGGCATTATTTAAATCGAAGACTTTATACGAAGACCCCACGGTGTATGTATTTGTCAGTTCCAAACACGTGAGGTCGGATGCTCCTCCCGGCTGCGAAAACTGGTTTACGATGATCAATGTTCCCGAAAATGTGGGTCAGGATTGGGATACCCTCGTGAGCCGTGCCCGTGATCTCATTTTGAATAAGCTTTCACGCAGGCTTGGGAAAAATCTGGCGAATCTTATTGAAACGGAACTGGTGGAAGATCCGCGCTGGATTGAAGAACGCACGAGTTCCGTGAACGGCTCTCTATACGGACCTTCGGGCAACAGCCGTTGGGCGGCTTTTATGCGCCATGCCAACCGCTCCTCACGTTATCGCGGGTTGTACTTTTGCGGCGGCAGCGTGCATCCGGGCGGGGGTATCCCCATGTGTCTTTCTTCCGCAAAAATTACCGCCAATCTCATTCAAAAACAGCAAAACCGATGAAAACCTCCCATGTTTGGTTTGTAGTTGCCGTTATTTATCTGGTGGGTTTGGCCGGGTTTATGATTCCGGATTGGGTTCCCCTTTTTGAATGGCTGATTCCGGTGAATATATTATTTGCTTTTGCCGTTCTGCTCTTCGTGGAAGAAAAAATTACGGTCAGGCATCTGCAGCTTTTTACCGTCTGTTTTTTATTCGGTTTTTTTTATGAGTTGGCAGGAACCAAAACGGGTATCATTTTCGGGGAATACTCCTACGGGAAGAGTTTAGGAATGGCTCTGTGGGATGTACCCCTGCTTATAGGAGTGAATTGGTTTTTTATGGTATATACTTCCCTGCATGCCGTCACTCTTTTTACCTCCGATAAATTCATTCAGACACTGGCCGCTCCACTGCTGATGACGGGATATGATTTCTTCCTGGAGCCTTTTGCCATAGACCACGACATGTGGAGCTGGGCGGGCGACCGCATCCCTTTTCAAAATTATGTGGCTTGGTATGGAGGGGGACTTGTTTTATGTGCCTTTGCCGTCTGGGGCAAATTTCCTCTGAAAAACCGTTTCGGGGCAGGGCTTTTCGGTGTACAGGGCCTGTTTTTCTTGGTGTTATATCTGTATCAGATATTTTGATCCGATAATTTTGGTTATTTGTTGAACCTGTCCCTTATTTTCCGGTACTCCGTATATATGGCATTTATAGAAAATAAATGGTATCCGGCCTGCCTGCAGGAAGAATTGGATAAACAGAACCCACTGCGTCGTAAAATAGTAGGCCGGGAATTGGTCGTTTACCGCACCGAAAGCGGGAAAATCGGAGTGATTGAAGATCGCTGCTGCCACAGGAATGTCAATCTCTCTCTTGGTTATGTAAAGGGTGAACATCTGAAATGTGCTTACCACGGTTGGGAATTTAATGAAACGGGCACCTGCGTGCATATTCCTTCGTTGCCTGAGGATAAACCCATTCCGCCCGTTTGCCGGGTGGATACGTATCCGGTGAGAACCGATTACCGCATGGTATGGGTGTTCATCGGTAATCCCGCATTGGCCTCCGAAAGCAACCTGCCTCCCATGCCCGAAATGGATTCACTCCCGAGGGTTTATAACTACCATTATTTTAAGGCTGACCTGAAATTGGTGGCCGAAAGTTTGATTGATGCTTACCATATCAATCATGTTCATCGCAATTCCATAGGTACCTTTATGGGCAATCTGCATTCAGGTCAGGTTGATTTTCACATTCAAAAGGGTGCCGACTGGCTCACAGGCGTATATGAACGCATGAATGAAGGCTCTTTTTTTGAAAAGCTGTACTTCGGTTTCACCAAAACAATTGATACCCATTTCGGATTCTGGTTCCCCCATACTTCCAAGCTCGATATCCGCTTTCCCAAACGGAACATGATTATTTACGAGCATTTTTACATGGTGGATGAGGAAACAGTATGCATGTGCCAGATTACCCTCTGGAAAAATATTTTTCCGACCATGCCCCGCTTTGCCCGCCGTTTTATGCTTAAAAAATCCGTCACCATCGTGGAAGAAGATCTGATTTTTTTGCAAAATAGCCGCGAAGTGAAAACACGCACGGGAAAGCCCGATTTATTGGTTACGCCTTCGGACGAGGTTACCTTTGAATTTACCAGAATTTGGGATCAAAATACCAAAAAGCATGAAGGAGTTTCTGCGCAGTAAAATTCGATCTAAGCTCAAAAATTACCGGGTTCCCCTAAATGTACCTGACGTAAGCAAGCCGCTGCAACATAACGGGGGAAAAAAAGTAGCAGTGATCGGCGGGGGAATTGCCGGAATATCCGCAGCATCCAATCTGGCCGAACGGGGCTTTCCGGTTACCCTGTTTGAAAAGGAAGCTTATTTAGGCGGAAAGTTGGGCGCCTGGACCTTCGAAAGCCACGGCGAAACGCTGCGTATGGAGCATGGATTTCACGCGTTTTTCAGGCAGTATTACAACCTGCTTGATTTTATGAAACGGCTGGGAATTTACGAACACCTGATTCCGATCGATGACTACGTTATTCTGTTTGGGAAAGGGGAGAAGCAGGGCTTTAAAGATTTGGATCCTACCCCCGGTTTTAATGTGCTTGATCTGAAAAAGCATGGTGTTTTCGGATGGAGCACCCTGCTGAGTCCGCTCAGTATGCCCTTCCTTCACCTGCTTCGCTATGATGCCGAAAAAACATTCCGCAAATTCGACGGAGAAAGCTTTGAAAGTTATGCCCGGCGAACACTCATGCCGCGCAAGATGCGCCTTGTATTCAACTCTTTTGCGCGTGCGTTTTTCAGCGAGCCTCACAAGATGAGTATGGCCGAGTTGATCAAAGGATTCCACTTTTATTTCCTGAGCAACGAAGACGGCCTGCTATATGACGTGCTGAATGATGATTTTTACCTGACGTTTCTTAAACCTTGTGAAGAACACCTGAAAAGGCACGGGGCCCGACTGAAAATGAACCAGGCGGTATATTCCATAGAGCGATCGGGAAATCAATTTTTGGTGCAGAATGAGGTGTTTGACTATGTGGTGTTATGCACCGATGTGAAACACATTAAACAGGTTTTGGGAAATTCTGATTTTCTGCGTCAGTTTTCTCATTTTTCCCAATCGCTGGAAACGCTTAAACAGAGCGACCGTTATGCCGTTTTACGGGTATGGACCGACCGATTTGAATCAGATAAACTTCCCTTTTTTGTATTTACCGATCGTTTGAAAGCGCTTGATTCCATTACGTTATATCACCGGATGGAGAAGTCATCCGCGGAATGGAGCCGAAAAAATGACGGGGGGATTTTTGAATTACACAGTTATGCTCTTCCGGAGGGACTGACCGATGAGGAAGAAATTAAACACACCCTGCTGCAGGAGTTATACCATTATTTGCCTGAGTTGGAAGGTATGAGCATCAGGCATGCGCATTTTCAACATAGGCACGATTTTCCGGCATTTCATACAGGACTTTATGCCATGAGGCCTACGGTAAATACCGAAGTTCCCGGGCTTTATTTGGCCGGCGATTGGGTAAAACAGGACAACTGCACCATGCTGATGGAAGCCGCCTACACTTCGGGAGCTTCCGCAGCCAATTATATTTTTGAAGAAGAAGGGCTTCGTGCCAACCTGTTATATTCGGTTCCCCAAAAGGGTATTTTTGCGTGAATAGTCTCAGATAATTTGATGACTTGATAATTTGAAAAGGTGCTGATGTGAAAATGGGACCCTTTTTTCCTTCTACCTGCCACTTTTTTCTAAATACTAAATACTCAATACTCAATACTGTTTTCTTTATACCTGCTACTTCTTAGCGCTGATTTATTCCGCTTCGCTCGGGACCGAACAACCAAACAGACAAACAGTCAAACCATTGAACAGTCAACCATTCCCTTTCATCTGAACTGAATTACTTCAGGCGGGGAATGACCACATACCGGTAAAAAATACCCGCTACGATCAACGCGGAGAAAAAAATGCCGCAGGCCTGAATCCAGGTCTCGCTGAGCCCCATCGGAAACTCTTCCCTGATTTGGTATAGCGCCAGATACATAATATCAATGGAAAGCGCAAAAACCGCTATGAACAAAACGGAACCGGTATTGCCTATGTGAATCGCCTTTCTGCAGCGCGTTATCTTTTCGTTCAATTCGGGCGAAGGGACTCCTTCTTTGCGGTAAAACAGAAAATCGGCATAGGCCTGACGGTAATATTTGAATTGAAAATAACTTTCTCCGCGCATGTACCGCAGGGGCAGCGTCTGGGCTGAATCAAGCGGTTTTTCCTTCAACAGTTTGTCGGAGAGGAACAGCGATACGGCGTACTCTTCCGCCTCGAACTTCTTTTCTGCCAAGGCAATTAATTCATCTACGTGCAGGTTTTTGTGCCTCTCCCACGATTTTTCGAGTTCGCTTAATCCCAAATTGGGAAATAGGTCGTTTTCCGTTTCTTTCATGAATTATTCCTCCTCCGTGTCGTTCCCTGCGCTTTCCATCAGAACGCTTTCTTTTTCT
>JBIJBG010000084.1:0-7981 GCA_044345355.1 Flavobacteriales bacterium | reverse complement strand
GGCTTCGGGTATTTATATTCTGAACGATTACCGTGATATCGAGTCGGACAGACTTCACCCTGCCAAAAAAGACAGACCGCTGGCCTCCGGAAAAGTTTCTCCCATTTTCGCCTTGTCTACCGCCGTAGTTCTTTTTCTTGCAGGGCTTGCGGGCTCTTGGTTTTTGGCTCACCGGTTTTTGGCCTTGTTGGTTTTCTACGTAGTGATGAATTTTGGCTATTCTTTCGGACTGAAACACATAGCCGTATTGGATACCGTGATCATTGCCACCGGGTTTGTGATCCGCATTCTCGCCGGCGGTGCCGTTACGGGAATATACGTGTCGCATTGGATTGTGCTTATGACGTTTCTGCTCGCTTTGTTGCTGGGTTTCGCCAAACGCCGCGATGATGTGCTGATTTTTCTGGAGAGCGGCAAAAAAATGCGCCGCTCCGTGGACGGATACAATTTGGAATTTATCAATCTAAGCATGGTCATGATGGCGGGGGTGGTCATTGTGGCGTATTTGATGTATGTGATGTCTGATGAGGTAAATGCCCGCTGGCAGGCGCCTAATCTGTATGTAACCGCGTTTCCGGTAATTATGGGTATTCTCCGTTATCTTCAGCTTACTTTCGTAAAAGGGCAGTCAGGCAATCCTACCAAAATATTATTAAAAGACCGGATAATTCAGTTGGTCATCCTGAGTTGGATGGCTCTGTTTTATCTCATCATTTACATGCGCGATTTAAGGGAGCAGCTAGGTTTTTAAAACCCTTTCGGGGGTGGATGCGTTTAATTCAAGTTGAATACGAAGATTCATGGCCGAAATAAAAAACATCATTACTTATACTGAATGTGAAAACGAGCAAAGTCTTCCCGCATTTTGGAAAGAACTTCTGGACAGGGCACGCGCCGAACTCGGCCATGCCTATGCTCCGTATTCCGGATTTAAGGTGGCGGCCGCATTAAAATTGGCAAACGGGATGGTGCTCGCCGGAACCAACCAGGAAAATGCGGCATTTCCCAGCGGACTTTGTGCTGAAAGGACTTTGCTTTTTCATGCCTTGTCTTCTTTTCCGAATGTTCCCATTGAAGGACTGGCTATAGTGGTATCTAGGGAAGGGACCCTGGCGGCCCCCTGCGGAGCATGTCGGCAGGTAATGGCGGATATTGAGGTAAACCGGCAGGGAGGGTTTCCCGTCATGTTTCCGGGTGATGGAAATACGTGGCTGATTTTTCAAAAGCCTTCAGATTTATTGCCTCTGGTGTTTACATTGTAAGAATGATTATCCCATTCTTCTAGGGCGCGAACATCATTTGGTTTGCGTTGTTCTCTTATCTTTGTTCCCAAATTGTAAGGCATGGCCAAAACAAAATTTTCCCCGCAAACATATTTGAAATGGTATGAACTCATGCTTCTTTGCCGGAGGTTTGAGGAAAAGTGTGGACAGCTCTACACCATGCAGAAGTTCGGCGGATTCTGCCACCTTTACATCGGTCAGGAGGCCTTGATTGCAGGAACCGAGAGTGTAATCCGTCCCGACGACCGGGTAATTACTGCTTATCGTAATCACGTGCACCCCATCGGTCGGGGTATGCATCCAAAATATGTCATGGCCGAATTGTTTGGAAAACAAACCGGATGTTCAAAGGGAAAAGGCGGTTCCATGCACATGTTTAGTAAGGAGCTCAGTTTTTTTGGCGGTCACGGCATCGTGGGCGGTCAAATTCCTCTCGGGGCTGGGATAGCATTCGCCGATAAATTTCGCGGAGGCGATCAGGTAACACTTTGTTACATGGGTGACGGAGCCACACGTCAGGGCGCTTTTCACGAAACCATGAATCTGGCCATGTTGTGGAAACTTCCCGTTATTTTCATCATTGAAAATAACAAATATGCCATGGGAACTTCGGTAGAGAGAACCAGCAATGTGCATGAACTATGGAAATTGGGGCTTTCCTATGATATGCCTTCTTTTCCCGTGGATGGGATGAGTTGCGAGGCGGTTCATGAAGCCACTGAGAAAGCCGTGAATCGGGCCAGAAAAGGGGAGGGACCTACACTTCTGGAAATCAATACTTATCGTTACAAAGGACATTCCATGAGCGACCCGCAAAAGTACCGTACCAAAGAGGAAGTGGAAAGTTATAAAGCCTTGGATCCCATTGAGGTTACTTTAGAGACAATTTACAAAAAGAAATATGCCACGGAAGCGGCTATTGAGGAGATCAATCAGCGCGTAAAAGATATGGTGGAAGAAAGCGTCCGCTTTGCGGAAGAATCGCCTCTGCCTGCCCCAGACCAGCTATATGTGGGTGTTTATACCGATGATAATTATCCGTTTATTACCGAGTAATAACTAATTGAATTTTTGAGGAAATGGCTGAAATTGTAAGAATGCCCAAGCTGAGCGATACCATGACTGAAGGCGTAGTCGCCAAATGGCATAAAAAAATAGGGGACAAAGTGAAGTCGGGCGATTTACTCGCTGATATAGAAACCGATAAAGCAACCATGGAGTTTGAATCATTCGTGGAGGGCGTGTTGCTTCATGTGGGTGTACCCGAAGGCGGTACTGCTCCAGTAGACAGTATTCTTGCTGTTTTGGGTAAGGAAGGGGAAGATATTTCAAGCCTGTTGGTTATCCCGGATATGCCCGCTCCCGAAGTTATTGTTGAAAAAAGCAAGGATATTGAATCATCTGTACTGAAAGTGTCTGCATCCGATGTGTCGGTTGAGGCGGCTTCCGGCGCCCGCATTTTGGCCTCTCCATTGGCGAAGTCGGTAGCCAAAGAAAAGGGCATTAACCTGAATGAGGTAAAAGGAACCGGAGAAGGAGGTCGTATCATTAAGCGGGATGTTGAAAACTTTGCGTCTCCGGGTTCTATGGCCGCAGGTTCTTCTGTTGTTTCAGGAACAGAGCATTTTGAAGAAGTTCCTCTTTCGCAGATGCGCAAAACCATAGCCCGCCGCTTGGCCGAAAGTAAATTTTCAGCCCCGCATTTTTACCTGACTATGGATATTGACATGGATAATGCCATACAAGCCCGAAAATCCATTCAGGACTTCGGTCAGGCAAAAGTTTCGTTCAATGATTTGGTTATCAAAGCAGCAGCTCTTGCCTTAAAAAGGCATCCCAAGGTAAATGCATCCTGGCTGGGAGATCGTATCCGGTATAACCATCATGTGCATATCGGGGTGGCTGTGGCCATCGAGGATGGATTGGTTGTTCCTGTTTTGAAATTTGCGGATACGCTGGCCCTTCCGGCGATTAATGAGCAGGTGAGGCAATTTGCCCAGAAGGCACGGGATAAAAAAATTCAACCTTCCGACATGGAGGGGAATACCTTCACCATTTCCAACCTGGGGATGTACGGCATTGAGGAATTTACGGCCATTATCAATCCACCCGATTCCTGCATCATGGCCGTTGGAGCCATCCGTCAGGAGCCTGTGGTTAAAAGTGGGGCTATCGTAGCCGGCAACCGCATGAAGGTGACTTTAAGTTGCGACCATCGCTCGGTGGATGGCGCCACCGGTTCGGAGTTCTTGCTTACATTTAGGCAGCTATTGGAGAATCCCGTATTGATGATTTGATGATTCAGACATAAAAGAGGAAATGGATGCCCGGTTTTTTACCGGGCATTTTTGTTTTTAATCGTTAAAAATTGTAAATTGCAGTGTTAAAATCCCTGTTTTATGGAAGCCATCAATTACAATTTTGACCATATCCTTTGTCCTGTTGATTTTTCAGATTCTTCATCTGCGGCAATGGGGCATGCGGCCCAACTTGCTTCTAAGTTTAATGGAAAATTGACGATTTTACACGTGCGTGATACTTTTTCCGAGTATATGGTAAAGCATAAGTTCCATGCCAACGGGATGGATGAAAGTGTATACATTTCCCGCGCCACAGCCTTATTGCAGCAATATGTCGATCAATTTAAAAAGCAGAAGAACATAGAGATCCAGGTTCTGATCAAACAAGGGAAATTACCCACTGAGTTGGAAGCATTTGCCAGTGAGCATGGAGTCAGCGACGTGGTAATCGGAATGCATGGCGAAAACGGGCGTGATGCCTTTTTTAAAGGTTCAAATGCCTGTAAAATCGTTTCCAGACTGAAAGTGCCCGTGCTTCAGGTTGATCAGCATGCCAAGGATTCCATTTACAGGCGGGTAGTGGTTACTTTAGACAGTTCATTTCATGCCCGGGAAAAAGTGCCTTATGCCACCAATCTGGCCAAAAGATTCGGCGCGGAGATAAAGTTATTGGTACTTCACTCCTCCCGTGACGGTGAAATTCGCGATCATGTGACCAAAGTACAGTATCAGGTAGAGAAATACATTCATGACCATGGGGTCAGTTTTCAAACTGCCGTGCGCAATTCGGAAAATTTGGCGGATGACACGCTGGAATTTGCCGATGAGGTAAATGCCGATCTCATCATTATTATGAGTGAACAGGAAAAAACGTTCCGCGGATTGTTTATGGGATCCTATGCCCAACAGTTGCTCAGTATAGCCACGCGTCCCGTACTTACCATTCCGCCCAAAGTCCATATGGTGATGGCAGGCGTAAGTGTATAACGGTTACTTTTCGATAATCAGTTTGGATTGAAAGCGGTCGCCCTTCAGGAAGTAGAGGCCGGAGGCAAACCCGCTTAAATCAACCGAATTGTTCACCACGGGAATTATCCATGATTTTCCGGAAATATCTGTAAGCATTACCTGTTTTTCGGAAGCTCCCGTGAGGGTTATGATGTTTACGCTCTCTTTTGCCGGATTGGGAAAAATCAAAGTTTGGGAAACACTATGCTCCTCGGTGCTTAAGCCACAGCCAATGGTTGTTTCTACTCCGCTTTGCTGCAGCGAGGATTCAAAAGCATCTGTTTGTGCACTTAAGCCTTTCAGAAAAACGGCAAAAAGCGGTTCAAGTACCGTATTCACTATAAGTTGCTGGTCTTCACGTGTCAGTGTAATGTTTCCGCCCGAAACGGTTTCTCCGAGATCGCAGGGCCCATTTGCATTGGCATAATAGCAGTGTGAGGCTCCAATCATACTTACAAGAAATTTGCAGGAACTGCCCAAAGCGTTGTAGATTGGAATCTGATGATCTGCCGGCGGAGTGACGGCATCGCCTGTTCCGGCAAAAATGAGGTAAGGCGCGTCAACAATCGGAGCGGCTGCCACCGCGGACGGATTGGTTTCAGCTGGTGCCATACCTACCACCAAATGAGGGAACGAAGGTTCAAAGGAGGCGGCCAACACCGAGGCTCCTCCGCCCATGGAGTGTCCGGCAAAACCGGTTTTCCCCGAGTGTTTTTGATAAAGCGGAAACGTAGATTCTGACTGGGATTTTTGCTCAAAGGTTTGTCCGGTGAACAAAATGTCACGCCCGAAATTTTCATGACTGGGCGAGAATGAATTTTCCATGTCCACCATCAGGAAAATGTAGCCTTTGGGCACGAAATACTCCCAAAGATTTTCATAGGCCGTGTAGCTCATCACAAATCCATGCCCGAAAACGATGGACGGGAAGGTTCCACCCGCTGCAGGGGCATTTACACCCGCCGAAAGCGCCGGATAATAAGCCTTAACAGCCACCTGCCTGTTGTTTCGTGCCGGATCGGGCCAGGTGAATTCTGTAGATCCTACTGAAAAAGGTTGGGCCGAAACGGATCCTGAAAATATTCCGGCCAGCATTCCTCCTACAAACAAAAAGCAGGATATGATACAATGATTATGAAGATTCAATCGCGAAAAAGTAGAAATTGTGTTCATCTGTTGCCTAAAATTGTTACGAACAAATGTATCTTTTTTGTAAATGCTAATGCCAGGTGTCGTGGACATTTTTCAAACCCTCTTGAGAGTGGTTTTTTTGAGAGTAGGCTAATTTTTCTGTCAAATATTATGGAATCAAAATAAATATTCCTTTTTGACGCATTGTAAGGTGCTATTTTGGCAATACTTTTCTTTTTAAGATTTAGGAAGTAGCCTTGAGAAATAAACGGATTACCTGCTGTTTTTCGCTATTTCTTTTAATTCTTCCGATTCAAAAATATATGTACCTGTTTTGCCGTCTTTGGCATTTTTTATCATGGCGGAGGCTACCGTTTTTACATGAATTCCCCGGTATTTTTTAAGCAGCCCTTGCAGTAAGGGATGAGTCAGCCACATTATGGCTTTGCCCATACTTTCCCCTATCCTGGTTTCTTTGCGCGGGCCGAAGAGCATGGACGGCCGGTATATAAACAATCCGGGAAGACCGATTGCCTTCAGGGCCTCTTCCGTTTGCCCTTTGGTTTTCAGGTAAAAATTGGGCGATTCTGCGTTTGCTCCTAAACTGGAAATGAGGTGAAACGCTATATGGTGAAGTTCGCATAGGGTAGCTAGTTTTACAGGAATTTCATAGTCCACCTTACGAAAATTTTCGCGGCTCTTAGCTTTTGAAATCGTATTACCTATACAGCAGAACAAGACATCGGCGTCCGACCAGAAGGAGTACGACTCGAGTTTGTCAAAATCTACACCTATTTCAAGTACCTTGGGTAGGACAGACTGGCCTGGTTTTCTAGACAGAACGATTATTTTCTCAAAATACGGATCTTTGGACAACCCTTCCAGAAGAAAAGATCCGGTAAGTCCTCCCGCTCCCGCTACTATGGCCGTTTTGCCGGGTTTAGTTTCTGAATTTGTTTTTTGTTCCATATGCAACCTCTATTTTTGGCGTCCGAACAGAAACAAAACCATGCAGGGGTTGTTTACGTTTCGAGCCAGTAAATAAACAAAGATATGAGTCAATTCTATGCCTTACCGTTGGTTGCCAAAAAACAGGAAACAGAGGAGGCCGTTTCCCTTTCTTTTTTGATTCCTGACGGATTGAAAGAGATTTTTGAGTACAAAGCGGGCCAATACCTTACGCTGGAAGTTGCGGTGAACGGAGAAAAACTGCGCCGTGCTTATTCGCTCTGCAGTTGTCCGCTTACGGATGATCAGTTGACCGTAACCGTAAAAAAAGTGGAGGGCGGCAGGGTATCCACCTGGCTGAACGGTCCCCTCCAATTGGGCCAAAACATTCAGGTCATGCCGCCCGAAGGAAGGTTTACTCCGGAAATCAATTCAGCCAATAAAAAACACTACTTCCTGTTTGCCGGCGGAAGTGGCATTACGCCCATGATGAGCATCATCCGTACTGTGTTGAAAGCTGAACCCGACAGCATCATCAGTCTGATTTATGCCAACCGGAATAAACATTCCGTGATTTTTAAAGATGATCTTGAGCAGTTGGTAAAAAAGGAATCTTTCCGTTTTCAGATGGTGTATGCCTTTGATAAAGCGGACTTCTTTTGGACGGGCGGTATAAAAGGCCAATTAACTTCGGGTGTGGTGAAAAAGCAGGTTTCCAAACTCGACAAACCGGGATATGACAGCCAATTTTACATCTGCGGTCCAGGAGGTATGATGGACGTAGTGAGGGGAGCCTTGATCGATTTAGGTATTGGAGAGGATCGGGTACATATCGAATACTTTACAGCCCCCGTTTCCGCCGGAACCGATTCAGTTTCGGCGACGATGGCGGATAGTGCACCGCTTGAAGGTTCTTTGCTGCATCTTACTCTTAATGGAAAAACACATGACCTTCAGGTGAAGACCAAAAAGACCATATTGGCGGCGGCTCAGGATGCGGGATTAGACCCTCCTTATTCCTGCGAAGCCGGAATTTGTTCTACCTGTATGGCTAAGGTTACGGAAGGCAAAGTGCGTATGATTCAGAACAATATTTTAACCGAAAAGGAAGTGGCCAACGGATATGTACTCACCTGTCAGGCCTTGTGCAAGAGCCCGGAAGTATCTGTTGTCTACTATGATTAATGATTTAGTGTAATGAAAAAAGGCGGTTCCGATGGAACCGCCTTTTTTGTTAGGGATTAGGTGAAGAGGGGATTATTTTTTCACGAGTTTTTGCGTGAAGCTTTTTCCGTTTTGAAGGTCATTTAC
>JBIJBG010000110.1:0-6599 GCA_044345355.1 Flavobacteriales bacterium | reverse complement strand
GATGCATCGCCCGAATCGTCCGCCGCTCCGCAGATCTTCCCAAATCCGGGAACTGATTTCATCACCATCCGCAATCTAAAAGAGCCCTTCATGCTTACAGACATGGCCGGCGCTACGGTACTTTCAGGTCAACTGTCCGGCAACTCAGAAAGCCTCAGCATTTACGACCTCAAAGCGGGAGTCTATCTGTTCTGCAGCGAAAATTTTCATCGTTTGTTAATCAAACATCAACATTAACTTATGCGGAAAAAAATCGGATTTTTTCTGGGTCCTTTTTTATTCCTGATTCTATCCCGGATTCAACCGGAAGGTCTGGATCCTAAAGCTTCCTACGTACTCGGTCTTGCCGCATGGATGATTATCTGGTGGTCGTTAGAGGCGGTTGATCTTGCAGTAACCGCACTCCTTCCACCCATCATTTTCCCGCTTACCGGTGTTTTTGAGGTAAAACAGGCGCTCATTCCCTACTCCAGTCCCATCGTATTCCTTTTCCTGGGCGGGTTTATGCTGGCCGCTGCCATGCAAAAGTGGCATCTGCACGAACGGATTTCGCTGCACATTTTAAAATACCTCAACAAAAATGCCTTCAGCCTGATTGCCGGGTTTGCATTCGCCACTGCCTTCATCAGCATGTGGATCAGCAATACGGCGGCGGCTCTCATGATGATTCCCATTGCCGCCTCGGTAATTCAAAAAACCGGGCAGGAAGGAAAAAACCATTTCGCCACCGTACTCATGCTCACCATCGGTTATTCGGCCGGCATAGGCGGAACGGCCACCCTCATCGGAACGCCTCCGAACGTGGCATTCGCCGGACTTTATGCCGAACGCTACGGACAATCCTTTTCTTTTTCTGATTGGCTCCCCATCGGCATTCCCTTCGCCTTGCTGATGCTTATCATCATGATTTTTCTTCTTGGGAAAATCCTTTTTCCGTTGAAAGAAATTTCCACCCGCACCGCAGAAGGGGTAATCGAACAACGACTCAGAGAACTCGGAAAAATACAGGGCGGGGAGCGCCTGACCATTGCCATTTTCCTGTTTACCGTGGGATGCTGGGTGTTCAAAGACGCAATCATCCGACTGACCGGATTTTCGGGACTTACAGATCATGTAATCAGTATCCTGGGAGGTGTGCTTTTGTTTTGCATTCCGTTTGACGTAAAAACATGGAAAACCGCTCTGGCGTGGGAAAATACCAAAGAAATCCCCTGGGGTATTCTCATCCTGTTCGGAGGAGGGCTGAGCCTTGCCGCCGGCCTGGAATCCACGGGAATAGTGCGTGCCGCGGGAGAATGGCTTACCGGCAACCGCGAAATGAGCTCTTTTTCCCTCATTCTCATTCTGAGCCTCACAAGCCTTTTTGCCACGGAACTGATGAGCAATGTGGCCTTGGTGAACATCTTTATTCCCGTGGTTTTCGGCATTGCCGATGCAGGCGGAAGCAATCCTTTGATGCTCGGAATTCCCGTTACGCTTGCAGCAAGCTGTGCCTTCATGTTTCCGGTGAGTACGCCACCGAATGCAGTAATATTCAGCACAGGGAAAGTGAGCATGGGCCAGATGATCAAGGCCGGAATCTGGATGAATCTGACGGCTATTCTTATTATTCAATTCCTGATCAGGCCAATCGTAGAGCATTTTGTTTTGTAATGTAAACCGTAAAAAAGCAAGGGCATACCGTTTCTCCTGCCGATTGACCGAAAAATTTATCCGAAAATGACACTCACCCAATTGGAATATGCCGTAGCACTGGAAATGTACGGTTCTTTTGTGGCGGCGGCTGAAAAGCGTTTTGTGACTCAGCCCACGCTCAGCATGCAGATTCAGAAATTAGAAGAAGAACTCGGCCTTAAACTGTTTGACCGCTCCTATCAGCCTATACGGGTTACCCCGCAGGGCAGACCCGTTCTGGAGCAGGCCAAAATAGTACTCCGCGAGGCGGGCAGAATTGCAGACATCATCCATGCCGAAAAAAACAGTACTTCCGGAGTACTCAGACTGGGTATCATTCCTACCGTTGCCCCATATCTTATTCCGTTGTTTGTAAAAAGTATGGGAGAAAAATTCCCCGAACTGCGTCTGGAAATCAGTGAGCTCACCACCTCGGTCATTCTGGAGCGGCTGAAAAACGATCAATTGGACTGCGGGTTGATGGCCACTCCGCCTTCAGACCCTGAACTGAACGAAATTCAGGTGTATTATGAAGCTTTTGTTGCCTATGTATCGCCTTCGCACCCGTTGTTTAAAAAATCTGTTTTGAAGCAGGAAGACCTGGAACAGGCCGAATTATGGATTATGAATGAGGGACATTGCTTCCGGAGCCAGGTTTTACAAATATGCCGGGAACAGATACAGCGAAAGGAAAACCGCCCGTTCACCTACGAGGCAGGCAGTATTGAAACCCTGAAACGATTGGTGGAATTGCACGATGGTTACACGCTTTTGCCTGAACTTTCCGTGAAGGATTTTCCGATGAAGCAGATGAAAATGGTGCGTTATTTTAAGGAGCCCGAACCCCTGCGAGAAATCAGCCTGATTACCGGAAAGCATTTTGTGAAGTATGCCCTGCTGTCGGCCCTGAAGGAGGAAATACGCGCGGCGGTTCCCGCAAAAATGACGGAAAGCCGGGGCAAAAAAATTCCCGTGACGGAAATATAACCGGTTACGGGAATCTAAGAATGTAAGATAATGTTACCGTCTGTCTCCCAAAAGGCGGAGTATAAAATAAATCAACATGGTTACGGCGTACAGGGCGTTCACCACGTAGGTGGTAGCCGCCAGACGCAGCGCATGGGCCGCCTTTTCATGTTCGGCACCGCGGGTAATACCGGCTCCGTTCAGCCACACCAAAGCCCGCTTAGACGCATCAAATTCCACGGGAAGCGTAACCAAGGCAAAAGCGGTAATAATGGCCTGGCAGGCCACAATCACATACAACATGGCACTCATGGCCGCTCCCTGAAAAGCAAATCCCAAAAACATGGTGCCGATGAACACAATATTCATGATCTGGGAACTTACCTGCGTTACAGGAACCATAGCCGTGCGGAAGTTCAGCCAACGGTAAGCCGCTGCATGCTGAACGGCATGCCCACATTCGTGAGCCGCTACGGCTGCCGCAGCCACACTGCGCCCCCCGTACACATCCGGACTCAGGTTCACCGTTTTGTTCATGGGATTGTAATGGTCGGTAAGCTGACCCGGAACACAGGTAATATTTACATCGTAAAGCCCGCTGTCCCGTAACATTTTTTCAGCCACTTCCCTGCCCGACATGCCCGATTGCAAAGGAATCTGTCCATATTCATTAAAACGGCTTCTGAGCCTCCAGCCAACCAACAGGCTGATGAGCATAAAAAAAACACCGAGGATGATAATCATAATTATTCCAATTTATTTCCTTCTAGAACGACAATTCCCGTGCCGAGTTTATTTTTGAAAAACAGGCAGATTATTTCTGCCAAATTTTCAGTTTAAATGGGGCGTGTCCGTAAAATTACTCCAGATGGCGTAGTCTTTATTTCGTTTAATGCGGTCACGCCAGAAGTCATCCCCATGCGGAATGGCCAGCAGTTGATGAGACGGCACATGATCGGCCGCCCAGGCGTTGGCTTCAAATTCGGCCTCGAGCTGTCCCTGTTCCCAGCCGGCATAACCCGCAAAAAAACGCACCGAATCCTCCGAAGCAAGCCCGGTATTCAACAGTGTTTTCAGTGTTTCAAAATCACCGCCCCAAAATAAGCCGGGCAGAATCAGGGCTGACCCCGGCACTCTGTCGCCCAGATTATGCATATAATACACATTTTCGTTACCCACCGGCCCTCCGTAAAAAACAGGCGAATCAAAATGGATGTCTTCCAGCAGATCGGCCAATTTCAGGTTGGTGATGCGATTCATAATAAATCCTAAAGATCCCGTTTCCGTATAATCGGCCAGCAGAACGGCCGTTTTTTTAAAAAACGGATCATCCATAAACGGCACCGCAATGATTAAATCTCCCCTGCTGATATTCATAAGCATCCGCCTGTCAGTAACTCGCACAATAGTAACCAGATTTTGCATCCGTTATTGTGCATTTTTGTCTGACTATTGAACAAGTTTTCTACACCCGTCAATAATTAAAACAAGAATCATGAAATCGCTCAGCATTATACCCTCCCCTGCCGTTCGAGCCATTTGGCTGCTGTGGTTTAGCCTGTCGGTTATATTTTCCGTGGCACGGGCCCAAAAAACCGTAGAAACCTACGATGACGGACGCACACGTGCGGAAGGACTGCTTACGGAAGGGAAAAAAGAGGGTGTATGGACGGAATTTTACAAAAACGGAGCCGTGCGTGCGGAAGGCACCTACAAAGCAGACAAAAAAACAGGACCCTGGAAAGAGTTTTACATGAACGGTATGCTCAAATCAGAAACCGACTATTCCCGGGGCAGCCTGAAAATCTATTTTGAAACCGGCGGCCTGATGGTGAAAGGAACCATCAAAAACGGTAAAAAAGAGGGAAACTGGATGGAATACTACCCATTGGGAAAATTAAAATCAAAGGAAGAATGGAAGGATAACCTGCCCGACGGCAGGCACATCAGCTACCATCCCGGAGGAATAAAATCGGGCGAATTTTTCTACAAAAACGGCTTAAAAGAAGGAAAATGGACCATGTGGCATCCCAACGGAAATATCTTATCTGAAGGGTATTTTTCAAACGACAAAAAAGAAGGGCTCTGGGTGCAGTACTTCAGCGACGGCACGGTACAAAAAACAGAAGATTTCGTGAACGGCGTGTACAAAGTGTATTATGGCGAAAACAAACCCATGATAGACGGAATAATTGACGAAAACGGAGTGCCTTCAGGCAAATGGCAGGAATGGTATCCGAACGGAAAAATGAAAGCCAAAGGCCAATATGCAGAAGGAAAAGAAAACGGAAAATGGCAGTACGGGCACGAGAACGGAAAAAAAGCGCGGCTGGGAGAATATAAAAATGGCATTCCCATAGGTACCTGGATTGCTTACTTTCCGAACGGAAATGCGGAATACGAAAAAATGTACGATAATTCGGGGTAGCCCACGGGAACCTGGAAAACGTATTTTGAAGACGGAAAACTCAAATCCAGACATGATCAGACAAGCGGAAGCTATGAAAGTTTTTACCCCGACGGGAAAAAAGAAATGGAAGGCACCGAACTGAACGGAATAAAAACAGGCCGTTGGACCAGCTACGGCAATACGGGAAAAATAGCCGAAACAGGAATGTTTGCGGACGGAAAAAAAGAGGGAAAATGGGAAAGCTATTTTCTGGACGGGAAGCCCGAACAAATCATTTATTACGAACGCGGGCTGAAAACGGGAGAATGGAAAAAATACTTTGAAAACGGGAAGCCTCTTTCCATAGAAAAATACCTGGCGGACAAGCCGGTAGGCACCTGGCAGTATTGGTATGAAAACGGAAATAAACGCAGCATCATCAACCGGGAAAACGACAGCACCTGGACCTGGTTTGAAAACGGTACTTTGAAGATACGCGGAAAACGGGTGAACGGAAAACGGGAAGGTGTATGGACCCAATACTACGAAAACGGCGGCGTGATGGAATTGGCCGACTACAGGAACGATAAGCCGCACGGAATCTGGCGCACCTTTTATGCAGACGGTAAACCCGAAGGTGTGTTCGAATATGCCGACAGCCAAAAAACAGGAAAATGGATCTGGTATTTTCCTGACGGTGAAGTGGACCTGGAAGGGGAATTCAGCCACGACAAACGAAACGGAAAATGGGTTCAGTATTGGAAAGGCGGCATCAGGCAGTACGAGGGATTTTACAAAAACGACTTACGCGATTCGCTTTGGATGTATTGGGACAGCCTGGGTCACAAATGGAAAAAAGGACCCTTCAAGCTGGATGAAAAACACGGGGAATGGGAATTTTGGTTTGAAAACGGACAAACCGAACATAAAGGCCACTTTCGTGACGGCCTGGAGCATGGGCATTTCATTTCCTACTACGAAAACGGACAGACGGAAGACGAAGGAGAATTCATGTACGGCTCCATGCACGGAATCTGGAAGGGGTATTACGAAAACGGGGCACCCCGCTATGAAGTGCTTTATGAAAAAGGATTTCAGACGGGAGTTTGGAAACATTGGCACAAAAACGGAAAAATAAAAAGCGAAATCACCTACAAAAACGGGTTAAAAAACGGAACAAGTACCGATTACTATGAATTCGGGGGGGTGACGGAAAAAGGAAATTACAAAGAAGGCAAACGCTTCGGACGGTGGGAAACCTACTACCAACACGGATCACCCGCCGCCTTTTACACCATCAAAAACGACGTGTACGACGGGGAATTTGTCCGGTTTCACCCCAATGCCAAACCACAGGTAAAAGGCTACTACAAAAACGGAATAAAAACCGGCAAATGGATATTCTTCGACAAGAACGGCAAAGTGCTTACCGAAAAAACGTTCGTAAACGGAGAGGAAGTAAAAATTAAGAAAGCGGGGGCCTACTGATTTCCCAATTTTTTGACCTGGAAGTCGCCCAGTTCAAAACGCTCCAATTCAGAAGAATTAGGCAGATCGAGATGTTTCTTAA
>JBIJBG010000083.1:0-8038 GCA_044345355.1 Flavobacteriales bacterium | reverse complement strand
AATCTCACCGTAAATCCGTTGCCGAATGTGAATTTGGGTGCTGACGTGGCGGTAGCAAATCCACCGGTGGTGCTTAACGGTGGGGCCGGAAATACATCCTATTTGTGGAATACGGGAGCAACCACCCAAACCATAAGTGTTACACAAAACGGAACATATAGCGTTACTGCAACCAATTCATTCGGATGTTCGGCTTCGGATACGGTTACGGTGAATTTCACTGCTTCCGTGGAAACATTCGGTGATAACGGAGCCACCGTGAATATCTTCCCCAATCCGACCAATCAACGCTTTACATTAAGTGTGAACGGTTATCAGGGAGGAGACATTCAGTTCGATATCTTGAATGTCGTAGGCATGGTTGTAAAAACAGAACGTTTTGTGAATATAGGTTCAGAATTCAATCAATTGGTGGATGTGGCCGACCTGTCAGCCGGCACTTATCTGGTGCGTTTGAAATCAGGAAGGGCGGAAGCCACTCTGAGATTGCTCATCGCAAAATAAATGCACCATTGAAATCTTTAAAAAGGCCTGGAGTTTTCCGGGCCTTTTTTTTGAATTGAATAAAAAGTGAGGGTTTCATTGGAGTTTTGGAAAAGTAAGAATCCATCTGTGTCTATCTGCGACATCTTTGAGCCATCAGGTTCTAACAGAATACACAGAAAAATTACAGAAGAAATAAAAGAAAAGCCATTTGGACCCATCTGCGGCAACTGTGAGCTGTAAAAAGAAAGCTCTCAGATTGGGTTTTAAACCCTTCCCGCTTCAAATTGACTCAGAAACCGTACATCATTTTCGTAAAACAAACGGATATCCCTTATCCCATATTTCAGCATGGTAATCCGTTCTACACCCAATCCGAAGGCGTATCCGCCATATTCTTCAGGGTCGATGCCACAATTGACCAATACATTGGGGTCAATCATTCCGCAGCCCAAAATTTCCATCCAGCTGCTTTTTCCTCCTTTTTTCCATTCGATATCCATTTCCGCGGAAGGTTCGGTAAACGGGAAAAAAGAGGGTCGAAAGCGGATGCCCACATTCTCACCGAAAATTTCTTTTACGAAACTGAAAAGTACCATTTTCAGATCGGAAAAGCTCACATTTTTGGCTATGTACAACCCTTCAATTTGATGAAATACAGGAGAATGGGTAGCGTCGGAATCGCAACGATACACCCTACCCGGAGCAATGATGCGTATGGGCGGCTGTTGTTTCAGCATGGTGCGTATCTGTACCGGTGAAGTATGTGTTCTTAATACCGTAGCCGGATCTGTCTGTATGAAAAAGGTATCCTGCATGTCGCGCGCAGGATGATCTTCGGGGATATTTAATGCCGTAAAATTGTGCCAATCATCCTCAATTTCCGGACCTGTGGCAATTTCAAACCCCAAACGGGTAAAAACCGAGATCAATTCAGAACGGACCTGATTCAGGGGGTGGAGAGACCCTGCGGCCCAACTCCCGGCAGGTCTCGAAAAATCAGTTTGAGCTTTCTCCGTATTCCCCAAAAGATTGTTTTCCGCCTTATTGAAAATGTCTTCCGCTTTTACTTTAAGCCCGTTCAAAAGGGCTCCGATACCTCTTTTCTCCTCTGCCGGAAGGGTTTTAAACTCATCAAAGAGCGCGGAAATTTCTCCTTTTTTCGAAAGGAAGCGCAAACGGAAGGCCTCAAGCGTTGCCTGATCATGGATGGAATAGGAATCAACCTCGGTGCTGAGCTTTTCTAATTTTTCGGTCATGCAGCAAAGATATGCCGATGGGATTACATACGGATTTTTTGGCCGAAAATGATGCGTCCGTGTTTTTTATTTTTACTTTTGATGAAAATAGGGACATTTTATGCGTCGTTTAAGCTTTTTATTTCTCACCATTCTTACCTTGGCAGCTGCGCCATCCATGCAATCCTGCTACAAAGAGCCCGGTCCCGGAACGGCCCGCATCATCGTGATTGACGAGAATAAACTTCGGGTTCCTTATGCCACCGTAAGGCTCGTCAACGGTAATGTTAATCTGGTCGGATCTACCGATTTTGAAGGGATTGCCAATTTTGAAAATAAATTGGAAGTCATTCTTAACGTGGAAGCGAAAAAACAGGATAAAATAGGTACGGGAATCGCACGAATCCGTCCCGGAGAAACCATCACCGAAGTAATTACCATTTATTAATACTTTCATCTTTTAATAAACCTGTTCCGGCTGCTGTCGGAACAGGTTTTCTTTTTTTGATTGAGCACCTCCGCTTCCATACAAACGGTTCTGAATATACTTGGCATCGGTGCCCTTAACCCGATGCAAAATAAAGTTCTCGAGACATGGCAAGAACACGATGAACTTGTTTTGATTTCACCTACCGGATCGGGTAAAACCCTGGCTTTTCTTTTACCCATGCTCAAACTCAGCCTTCAGGAAAACCGGTTTCCTGCCGCATTAATCATCGCCCCTACCCGTGAACTTGCTCTGCAGATTGAGTCCGTATGGAAATCCATGCGTACCGGGCTTAAAGTAAATGCCTGTTACGGCGGCCACGATATAAAAATGGAGGTGCGGAACCTTTCACGCCCTCCCTTTTTACTGGTTTCCACTCCCGGTCGGCTTGCCGACCACCTGCGTAGGGGAAACATCCGTTTCGAGAATCTTCAGATGCTTGTCTGGGACGAATTCGACAAATCACTGGAATTGGGCTTTCACGAAGAGATGGCTTTCATCATGGAACATATTCCTTCAGTGCGAAAAAAAGGACTTTTTTCTGCTACAGAATGTTCGGAAATTCCTGATTTTACTATGCTTTCTCGTCCAGTCACGCTGCACTTTCCTAAGGAAACTCAACCCGGAGAAAAATCTTCGCTTTCCATGTTTCGGGTTACTGCAAATGAAAATGACAAGGCCGATGTGTTACTGCGTCTACTGGGCCAGATAAATCCTAAGCGAACCTTGCTCTTTTGTAATCATCGGGATGCCGTGGAGCGGCTCGGACGGTTTTTGGAAGATTCGGGAGTACCCGCGGCAATATTTCACGGAAAACTGGAGCAGGATAAACGCGAACTTGCCTTAATCAAATTGCGCAACGGCAGTACCCGCGTATTGGTATGCACTGATTTAGGCGCCCGCGGACTGGATATTCCCGAGGTGGACGCGATAATTCATTATCAGTTGCCACTGCATAAGGAGGAGTTTATACACCGCAACGGACGCACAGCCCGTATGCATGCATCCGGTCAGGCATTTTTGGTTCTTCGCGAAAGCGAGTCCTTACCCTCTTTTGCCCCGGCAGAAATACAGGCGTTCCCCGTTTCAGAAGTTTCCCAAGCCTTTGCCTTACCTGATTGGGAAACGCTCTATATAGGCGGTGGAAGAAAAAATAAAATCAATAAAGTGGACGTGGCCGGACTGCTTATGACCAAGGGCGGACTTGCCAAAAACGAAGTAGGCCTTATCGAAGTCACTGATTTTTCTGCTTATGCAGCCGTCGCCCGCAACAAGATGAAAGGATTGCCTGAGCGTCTGCGCCACGAAAAAATAAAGGGCCAAAAAGTAAAAATTGCCCGAGCCCGTTAATGATGTCAGGCCGCCTTTGGGGCTGTCCGGCTGCATCGGTCTCGCATGGCTTGGCGGCATTGGCCGTGCGTGGGCTTCCTTCGGTCGCCTCCGCCGGCTTACGCCGTTCCTGCGCCCTGCATCGCCCGGCTGCCGACCTCCATCCCCGGCGGATCTGTTGCACTTATTTTATATTACGCTATAAACAAAGCCGTGTAATTTTAAATTTAAACTTAAAGATTATTCGGCGTTAAAAAACTGTATTGCTTATATTCAGCAATTTAAATTAAACATTCCTGCTATTATTTTTTTTGTTGCTCCCGAATGGATTTTTACATAGTTCCGGCACGCTACTCCCATAGTTTTACGCCGGCTTTCATTTTCCATCATTGTTTGAAGGTAAACCTCAAAATCAGCATCCTTCTGCAGACATATGCCTCCGCCGCAAGATAAGAGGCCCCGTATTTCATTGAATTTTTGGTGCTTGGGACCGAATGCAACCGGAATTCCATAGGCCGCCGGCTCCATCGTATTGTGTACGGCACGCCCGAATCCTCCGCCCACATAGGTAAAATCGGCATGGGCATAGGCCCGCATCAACAGACCCATCCTGTCCAAAATTAGCAAGTCGGCATCAGGCGCGACTCCCTCAGAAAAAAGCCGCATACGCAACTCCGGATGACGGCGCATGAACTGCCGCAGATATTCAGGCCGTATATCGTGGGGAACAAGCAGGGTTTTGGGACGGCTTGCGAGTCGCTTCAATACAGATGCAATTTTTTCATCATCTGCCGGCCAGGTACTGCCGCAGACCCAAAGTAGATTTTCTGCTTTAAAAGCCGCAATTTCCGGCAGGGGCTCCACGATGTCGGCCGCCACCATCACCCGGTCCAGACGGGTATCACCACATACCGTCGCCTGTTCATAACCGATTTGGCCTAGGAGTTCTTTTGATGACTCGTCCTGCACAAAAAAGTGCCTGAAGGCCCCAAGTCCTTCACGGAAAAAATTCCCGTACCAACGAAAAAAAGGCATTTCCTTCCGGAAAATACCGGAGATCAAATACAGGGGAACACCCCTTTTTTTCGCCTCATGAAGATAGCCCTGCCAGAATTCGTACTTAACGAAAATGCCGTAATCAGGATTGACGGAATCAAAAAAGCATGCTGCGTTACCGGGTAAATCGGCCGGCAGGTAAAAAACGGCATCGGCACCGGGATAGTTTTTCCGTACTTCAAATCCCGATGGAGAGAAGAATGTGAGCACGATGCGTGTTTCCGGCCGTTCTTTTTTAATGGCTTCCAAAACAGGCCTTCCCTGCTCAAATTCACCCAGAGAGGCACAATGCATCCACATGGTAGGGCCTTCCCAAACACCGGTAAGGATAATTTTTTCGCGCCGTCCCCGAACCCAAAGAGCCGCTTTTTGGTGGAACGGAGCCACTGCACGTATGCCGAGCGTGTAAAAAAAAACAAGGGTATGGTAAAGCCTTTTCAATCCGCTGAATTCATCGGATGTAATACTCGTTCGTGTTCTTCTTGGAAAAGAAAGGAATCATCCAGCCGGCTTTGATGCCAAAAAAACCGTCGAACCTGGTTTTTGTGTCAGACAGTTCCGTATCAAAATTATATCCGCGGTAGCTTTGCGTGGCGGCCTGCAAAAACTCCAACGCCACATAAAAATTAATCCGTCGGTTATTGCTTACCTGCTTATACCCGATTTCCTGTTTCATGGCAAATCCTCCGCTGTACCGGTCATATCCTTTTTTGTACTCCCCGCGGAGTGCCTGCACATTATTGTCTTTTACTTCAAACCGAATGCGGTGTTGGATAAAGCCGGGAGAAAACATAAAATAGAGGCCGCAATTTTTATTGGGCCCGAACCAGGGAAACAGTTTTCCGAATCCGCCGGTAACGTGCCAACTCCTGAAATAGATGTTCATAGAGGCGAAGGTGCCGTTTTGGGCAATGATGTTGCCACTTTCGGTTTTCAGGTTTTGAAGCAGACCGGGCTCTTTTACTTTGGCACCGTGCATAAAGTACCCCTCCACCCCGAAGAGCCAGTTGCTTTTTGATTTAAAGCGAATCGGTCCACCCACGGAAAAAAAGAAACCGGTGCGCCGGGTAAGCTCACCATATGGAAATTGGAAGGAGGCGCCCGGCATCATCATGCCGATGAAAACCACGGAGTCTTTCACATTACGCTGCGCTTCTGTCCGAAGAATGGAAAAAAGAATCAAGAAAAGGAAAACAAGGCTTTTTAACGAAATTTTCATGACACATAAAACGATTCAAAGAAAAGAATAATTCGCGGGTTTTCTTTTTAATTTCCGGCACTTGGTTTGAATTACCGCTATTTCACCCTAATTTCGCGCGTAATTTATTGGCTATGCAAAAAATTGACATGGTGGACCTGAAAGGTCAATACCTGAAAATTAAACCCCAAATTGACGCAGCACTTCATCATGTACTTGATAATACGGCTTTTATCAACGGATTTGATGTAAAAGAATTTGCTTCTGAACTCGGCGCCTATCTGCAAGTAAAGCACGTGATTCCCTGTGCCAATGGCACCGATGCTTTACAAATCGCCATGATGGCTCTCGACCTTCAACCGGGCGACGAAGTGATCACGCCTTCCTTTACTTATGCAGCCACCTGTGAGGTAATCGCTTTGCTTAAGCTTACCCCCGTGTTTGTGGACACCGATCCCGACACGTTCGGCATGAATCTGCACGAAGTGGCCAAGGCCATTACGCCGCGCACCAAAGCCATCGTTCCCGTTCACCTTTACGGACAATGCGCGGATATGGAACCTCTTTTGGCTCTGGCCGCCGAACACAGCCTTTACGTAATTGAGGATACGGCACAGGCCCTCGGGGCGGAGTACCGTTTTCATGATGGAACGGTAAAAAAGGCGGGTACCATGGGAACCATAGGCACTACCTCATTTTTCCCATCTAAAAATTTAGGCTGTTATGGGGATGGTGGAGCTATTTTTACCGACAATGATGAACTTGCCGTTAAACTTCGTCAGATAGCCAATCACGGTCAGACACGTCTGTATTACCATGACCTGGTGGGCGTAAATTCCCGGTTGGATACCCTGCAGGCGGCTATCCTTCGATGCAAACTGCCTCATTTGGATGAATATGCCGCTGCGCGCAACCGTGCGGCTGATTATTATGACCGAGCCTTTGCCGGACATCCGAAAATAAAAACACCTTACCGGGCTCCTTACGGCAATCATGTTTTCCATCAGTACACGATTACGCTTTCTCCCGAAACGGATCGCGATTTACTCGGGCGTTATCTGGAAGAAAAAGGGGTACCCAATAAAGTGTATTATCCCGTTCCCCAGCATTTACAAAAAGCCTATAATGTGAAAGGCTATAAAGAAGGCGATCTGCCCGTGGCGGAAGATTTGAGCCGTCGGGTTATTTCGCTTCCCATGCATACCGAGCTCACCGATGAGCAGCTGGAATATATCACCCGCATGGTTACTGAATTTTTACGCTAACTTTTCACCTATGTCGGAAAACGAATTTTTTGCCCATGAATCATCCTATGTGGATGAAGGATGCACCATCGGGAAAGGCACCAAAATATGGCACTTTTCACATATCATGCCCAACTGTGCCATAGGAGAACGGTGCAATATCGGGCAGAACGTGGTGATTTCTCCCGGGGTGACTTTAGGCAATAACGTGAAGATTCAAAACAACGTATCTGTTTATACCGGCGTGATTTGCGAGGACGATGTGTTTCTGGGTCCGAGCATGGTTTTTACCAACGTAATCAATCCGCGCAGTGCTGTTAACAGGAAAGAGGAGTATAAAACCACGATGGTAAAGCGTGGCGCAAGCATAGGGGCCAATGCTACCGTGGTATGCGGAATTACTTTAGGAGAATTCAGCTTTGTGGGGGCGGGCTCAGTGATTACCAAAGACGTAAAACCCTACGAACTGGTTTACGGGAATCCCGCCCGGCACCGGGGATGGATGAGTGAGCACGGACATTCGCTGGAGTTTGATGCCGACGGGACAGCCCGTTGCCCGGAATCAGGACATACCTATCTTCTGGAAAACGGAAGCGTGAAAAAAGTCTGATTAGCGGGGTTTCTTTTTCCCTTTTTTCTCATAGAGGGCCAGTGCATTACGGTATCTTATTTGGAGGGAATCGGCTAAGCTTTCGGGCTCAATCACTTTTACCGACTCTCCGAAGGAAAGCAACTCCATGATAAAATCTTCAGTCACATGAATGTTTATCTTTAATAAGAGGCCTGCTTTTCCGTCACGGATGATTTTCTGGGAGGGGTGAAGGGGCAGGGATTTCACGTATTTGCCCTGTAATGGATTAAGCCACAGGGTTATTTCTTCAGGGTGTTCCCCTTCAGGGGTGATGATCCCGAAGCTGTTTCGGTACGCGATTTCAGGATTAAAAAAACCGGCGGCGTTGAATCGTTTTTTGGTGATTTCAAAATGGGTAAGCCGATCTAACGC
>JBIJBG010000080.1:0-8075 GCA_044345355.1 Flavobacteriales bacterium | reverse complement strand
AAAACAGTACCCATAAAACGGGTGCTCGCATTGGTCATCGGTATTTCCGATTACCGGGAAATCGGAAAATTGAATTTCGCCCATAAAGATGCCCGCCTGGTAGAGAAAGTGCTGAATCTGAGTTTTCAGGGAACGGAAAAGAAAATACAGGTAATCACGGATGCACAGGCTTCCGAAAGGGCCATCAAGCAGGGCATCATGGATTTGTACAAAGAAGCCCGTGAAGGTGATCTGGTTATTTTTTACTTTGCGGGCCACGGCGATGTTACCCGGGTTGTGGAAGAAGAAAGCGGTTATTTTCTGGCTTATGACGTTACCGCGGATCGGGAGTACGATGCTGGGGGTGCAGTCCCTTTTCAGTTTGTGAATAAATACATCTCCGGCATAGCCCAAAAATGCAAAGTGTGGATGATGACTGATGCCTGTCATTCGGGCGTAATTATCAACGAAAGAGGAGCCCGGGCCACATTGGAACAACTCTCTGCGGGATTCACCAACACGGTGAAATTCATCAGCTGTCAGCCGCATGAATTATCGTATGAAGATCCGGATCTGGCTCAGGGTGTTTTTACCTATTTTTTGACGAAGGGACTGGGAGGAATGGCCGACAAAACAGAACCCTTGGGACTCATCAACGTGGATGAATTAAACACCTTTCTGAAACAGGAAGTGAGAGCATTCACCAAACAAAAACAATCGCCTAAAGTTACCTTCGGCGGAAATGAATTTGAAGACATTTTTCTGACAGAAGAAAAACTCCTTTCGCTCTTTCCATTCTCCGATTTTACAAACAATCCGACGACCGGAGGAGTCGCCATGCGCTCCGCTTCGGGTTCAGGCGATAAATCACCTGTAATTAAGGAATTTGAAAATCTGGTGTATTCCGGTAACCTTTACGGAGGCACTGCATCAGCGAGGTATTTTTTGGAGCAGGCAGCCAAAAAGAAAACGGCTACCGCGGAAGAATTAAAACTGATGGAAAACCTGCTGATTGATGCCTTGCTGGAACGCGCTCAACGAAACACTAACCTGTTTCTGAGCGGCAGGCCCGTAGTGGAAAAAACGGAAGATTTCACCACCACCTCCGGTGATTTTTTATTAGCGGCCCAACTCCTCGGCAGCGAACACGTCATGCATACACAGCTCATCAACCGCAGCCGCTTTTTTGATGCCATGCGTATCGTACAAGCCAACATGGCCGACGAAATGCCCCAGGCCGAAAAAACCTTGCTTGAACTCAAAGATGCCGACCCGAATGCAGCCTATGTAAACCAAGGGCTGGCGTATTTTTATTTAACACGGAACCGCAAAAAAGAAGCGGAAGAGCAACTGGCCCTTGCCGAAACAAAAAATGAGACCTGGACAAAACCGAAAAACACGCAGGTCTATCTGCACATACTTTCCGGAAAGCTGGATGAAGCCCAGAAATTACTGTCCGTTTCCGATTCGCTTTCAGTGAAATCCAAAACCGATGTGCGCCGTCTCGCGGTGAATCTGCATACGGCCAATCTGGAACTTAACTATGCCGAGAAGGAACTGCTGAAAATTCAGGAAAATGAACCGGACTTTTCCAAATCGGAATTTTATGCACTAAAAGCCAGAATAGATTTACTCCGCGGACGCATAAGCATTGCTGAGGAAGGGTATAAAAAAGCGGTGAAAGAAGATGGAAAGAACATTGATTTTTTATTGTCCCTCGCAGGACTTTACAAAGACGATAAAGACACTGCAAAATCAGTACACTATTACCGGATGGCCCTGAAACTCGATTCTCTGAATGAAACGGCAGTCAACGCTCTTTCCCTGCTGGGCGGAACAGCTCCCAAATTGACTGAAAAAGAACCGGATTATTATAACATTCCCGCCATCATTTCCAGAGCCCGGCTTTACACATCGAAAAACATGTACCAGGAAGCCGTAAATCTGCTGAAAAAAAGCCTCGAAACTTCCGATTGGAATCCGACCCTGCATTTCGAATTGGGACAGGTATATGCGGCCTGGTCAAAAAAATCGGAAGCCGAAACCGCCTGGAAGAAAGCCCTTGCTCTCAGCCCGTATGATTTTGAAAGCATCCGTGCACTCACAGAACTGTACCTCGCCCAGAGAAAAAATGTAGAGGCGGACGCACTGATTCAAGCGCATGACCGGTATTTTGACGAATCGGCAAGATGGCAGTCTTTTAAGTTTGATGTGTACCGGAGAATCGGCGGGAAAAAGGAAATTCTTTCCCTGCTGGAGAAAGCAAAAAGCCTGGACTCACTGGATACCGAAGTGTATAAATCCCTCTTTCGTTATTATGTTAACGGTGATGAGTACCGAAAAGCCAAAACCGAATTTGACCAACTGGTGGATCTGGGCGGACGGCATAAGGACAGCCTGGATTTTATCACAAATGTAAGGGACAGAGTTAACCTGCAGATGGCCCGCGGTAATTACGACAAAACGATTGACGGCCTGAAACTGGTATTGGATATGGATCCGTTTGACCTGCAGAGCATGTTCAACTTGGCACAGGCGGCCTACATGACGCGTGATTATCGGTTGTCCATGCGGCTGCTCAATGAATATAACAAATACCTCCATTTTATCACTCCCGATAAACAGATGATATTTTATTCGTTACAGGGGAGAGTTTTGCTGGAATTGGGCTATTACGGCGAAGCGGAAGATGTGTTTAAATTGGCGAATGCCAAAGCACTGAGGCCCTCTTACCTGGGATTGGCCATGGCCCAGATGGAACAAGGTAAAATCGATATGGCCTCCAATACGTTTTTGCGCGAGCGCAGCCTGAATCCGATGATGGCTATGCGTGCCGAATTCTTAAAGGAATACAGCATTGACGCGCTGAAACGCATGGAAAAGCTGGAAAAACTGGTGAAGCGATGAGGAAATCCCACCATTTAAAACATGCTCAAACCGGTATTAATAATTGAGATTTTCAACATGAAATACGGTATCGGTATTGTTCTTTTTTTCTGCACATGGCTGCATTCATTTGCTCAGATTCCCGAAGGCATTAAGGTAGATTTTCAGGACAGACACTCCTCACCCGTTACACACATGGAAATGCACCCGGGCGGACGATATTTTTTTACCGGCGATGAAACGGGCAAAATACTCATGTGGGATAAAAACGAATACCGCTTCGTAAAAACCATCTCCCCCTCCAAAAATAATCGCCCAGTAAGGGGAATGGGCTTCCGTTATAACGGCAATGCGCTTTTGGTTTCCGAAGGTTATCAGGGCCGCTTAATGAACAGGGCATTTCGCCTGAATAGCCTCTTTAACCCTGGCTTCGATTCCCTGGCTTATTATTACCCCTTTCACAACATGCCTGCCGAAAAGGCACAACTTTCCTTCGATTTGTTTGCCAGAGAAACCGACAGTATCTTTTTAAGCATCCTTCACAAAGAACAAAACCGTTTCCTGCTCGGTCTCAGCGACGGAAATTCCAATCGGAAATTACCGGAAATCCCGCTGCAGGAAGATGTTTTTCTGGCCGCCATATCCGCCGATGAACGATTTATTGTTACGGCCTCCCCTCCGTTAGAAGAAAAATCCAGGATAAAAATTTTTGACACCGCAGAAAATAAATGGATTTATGAACATGAAATAAACGGTTCTCCCGTTCATCTGCATGTAGATGATGCGCAATCTGCGGTTTTCATTTTTCTCCACCACTCGGATAAAAAAACAGTGAGTCTGTCTGAAATAGGCCTGAAAAATCTTTCATTAAAAAACGATATTGCGGAATTTCCGTTCGGCTTTTCGCCGCCTTCTTTTGTAAAATCACAAAAAGAAGAAACCTACCGCCTTATTTTTCTTTCTCCGTATTCTCCCCCACTCCTATTGGAAAAAAAAGGCAAATCATTTATGCCGATGAATGTGGAACTTCCGCATCAGAACATCACGGCAGCAACATTCGTTCCGGGAACCCATCATTTCCTCTATTGGACTGATGTTCAAGCGAACGTGCAAATCAGTCCTTCGCTTTTTGTGTATGATTTTGTTGCAGGTAAATTAATCGAACGCCATGCGCTCTCCACCCGCAATCCCCAACGGGCCTGTTTTCTTCCGGGAGGGCACTGGTCAGTTACGGGAATTGAACGATCTGCCGAATCAAGTTCTTTATTTTCCGTGAGCCAATCCTTTATCAAATTTTTTAAGCAGGGCACGCTGAACAACCGATTCGGTAAGCTGAGGTGGAAAGATTACATGCAGGTTGCGCATGGAATCGAAGTAACTGATTTTGCCGATTTTACATTGGATGAAGCCAACGGAAAAATGGCGTTTTATGCCACTGTACCCGTAGAAAAAGATCAGGATGAGCTGGGCTTGGGCATCCGGTTTCAGTTTGTGATTTATGACCTGCTGAACGACAAAATAGATGTGTCTATTTCGCAAAAAGCAAATCACACCATACCCATCGCTTACCGCGAAAAAACGGGGCGTATCCTGGCATCCTACGGCGGGCAGTCATCCGATTTTGAAGTGTTTCAGAAAGGAAAAACGACTCCTTTTGAAGGCCAATTTATGCTCGGTGAATTATCCTCCACCGGCGAAAGCCTGCTCTTGGTTGATGATCAAAAAAAGGTGGAGATTTATGACGTCAGCTCGAAGAAAAAACTCCTTTCCAAAAGTGTAGACGGGCGTAATTTTAAAGCAGGGCCTATTGATGATGAAAGCTTTTGGATTAGTTATGAAGGGGTTAACACTGAATTATCAGTATATGAAGGTCAAACCATTTTATTTACCCGCTCCGGATCGGGGTATAAGGAAACGGCCTACCCTAAAATGCAGATTTCCGGAATGAAAAATCAAGGGAATAACACTGTTATTATTGCAAAAAATGTAGGCCTCATCATCAATTCCGATAAATACATGTTATTTCAGGATGCTGAATTTCCTGAATATGTATCCTTAAATGAAGAGGGTACCTCTATGATGGTTTCGTTCAGCAACGGATTAATCCGCTTATATAACACGGAAAATTTGGAATTGCAGGGAACCATGATACATCCCGATTTTCAAAAGCATATCATCATAAAAAAAGACGGAAATTTTATCGCCAATACATCCCCACAAAACTACCTGTTTGCCAAAAAGAACGGAAAATCGGCTTCGTTAGATGAAATTGCCTTCCGTTATAACAAACCGCATGAGGTTCTTTCATTATTCGGCCCACCCTCCGACGGGTATTATGCCCTTTTAGCCAAAGCCGCTGATTTCATCAAGGCCAGAAATGAAACGAAAACGGATTTATCCACGGAAGGCGGAGCGAGGGTGTTATCCATTCTGCTAAACGGACAAAAAAACCTGTCCGTAACGGACAAAAAAACGATTACCTTGGAAATAGAGGCCAAAGCGGAAAATACTTCTCTGCAAGGCTTGGAAATCCGACTGAACAGAATTCCTGTGTTAAAAAAAGAATGGGAACAGACCATTCCAAAAGGAGAGACCGGAAAACTGTCGGCCACCGTTTCTCTGACTGCCGGAGAAAATTACCTTGAATTTATTCTTACGGATGATCAGGGACTGCTGACCGCCACAGAAGAACGGTTTGTGCTGGTTGATGAGAAAGAGAATGACGCCGAACTGTACCTGCTTTCCATCGGAGTTTCGGATTATCAGCAAAACGCATACAACCTCACCTTTGCCGATAAAGATGCATTAGATTTAGCTGTTTTTTACGGGGATACGCTCACCATAGACATGCCGGCCTACCGAAAAAAATTTCATGGGGAACGGTTTTACGTGGCGGGTTCTGAAATGGAAGACCTCGGAGAAATCAACTACTATGCAGGACTGTATGCATCAATGCCAAACCTGATTCAGGCCGATTACACGGGCAGATACTGGCTGGAATCGGCAACCGGCAATAGTTATTTTCTTTGGGATTTTAAAAATAAATCCCGAAATGCAATCACCCTTCCCCTGACTACCGGCTTCATGTCTGATTTTATCGTGTATCCCGACCCCGAAAACCGATATTTTTACTTTGTGCAGAGCAGCCAATGGTATCGCTTTGGTATTGATAATAAAAAAACGGAGAAAGTAAATATTCCCGCCTATGCAAATTTTTCGCTGCTTACGAAAAATCGAATGGCCGAAATCGTGGAAAATAACGGAAATTTCAGTTTGGTGTTTATCAATCTGAATGCGGATTCCGAAAAAAAAGAAACCTGGGATATTCCGTTGGATTTCAATTATTTTAAACCCGAATTACTCACGGTCTCACCCGCAGGAAATCAGGCACTGATTGCTCTGAATGACGAAATCTGGATGCTGACAAAAAATATCGGCGGATGGGATAAAAAAAGGATTTCGCAAGTTAAACATGCCTATGCCAACCGGTATTATTTCACGGAAGATCAAACGGCATTCAGCTGCATGAACAGTTTCTTTGACCTTTCCCTGAGCCGGGGAGGATGGAAACACTATGTTTTTCACCTTCCCGATTCTACTTTAGATTCGCTTGTTATAGAAAATGACTACTCCACGTACATCGGTCCGAATATTATAGGCGGAAAATTAAAATGGGTAAGCGCCCAGCCTCCGATTGCCAAAACATCGGTAACATTGGAGGATTATCTGGGTGCACGTGCACAAATCCAACCGGTATCGTTCCGCAAGGTGCATATACTGACGCTGACCAATGAGCAGGCCACCCAAAAAGGCATTGAAGATGCATTCGGGACATTTTTATCGCATGCGCGAATTCAGGATCAGGTCATGGTATTCATCGCAGGACATGGGACGCTCGACAGTGCCATGAATTATTATTTTGCCCCTCATGATATGGATTTTAAACAGTTGCTTAAAAAAGGACTCAGTTATGCCCAAATTGTGTCGATGCTGGGTAAGGTTCCCGCACTTCGAAAACTCCTCATCATGGATACCTGCCATTCGGGAGAGGTTATGAACGAACGGACGCCGCTCCCACTCCCGGTAGCTGAAAACGAAAATCGCACCGACCGGAACCAACGTGGTGCTGACCCGGTTTATACGGAAGAAGAAGAAGAAAATGAGCGGGTTTCGGATCTGATTGCCTTATTTTTTCAGAACATCAGTTCCTCGGAAGGCATTACCGTTTTGGCAGCCTCCACAGGTTCCGATGTGGCTTATGAATCCAAGGAGCTGAGCAACGGAGCCTTCACTACTGCCTTTATCGAAGGAATGGAAAATAAATTCAAAACGCTGGGCCTGTTCATTGATCAAGAAAAACTAAGACCGGTAGAACTCACCGATGAATTCATTTACGGGATTAACAAACAGGTTATTTCATCCACAAAAGGCAAACAGATTCCAAACGTGCGTGAAATGAATGAATGGTCAAAAATTCTGTTATGGTGAAACCATACTTATCTATTGTAGAAACTAAAAATCGTACGTTTCCTGTTTTATGAAAACCCGTTTTTTTCGCTTCATTTTGGCTTTTTGCGTATCGAATTTTGTTCCCTTTTCAGGAAGTGCACAACAGGATATGGAAGAATGGTATCCCTTGTTGGAGAGCCAGATGGACTCATTTCAGCTCAGGCACGAAGTATTGATGGCCACCCGCGGATACCGCTGGTACACAAGCGGCCCCGTAGATGTAGAGAAAATTACTCAGGCACTGAGCGATTTTGATCAGGGAAAAGAAAAGCCCACAGCCATGCTGTTTTATTTTTACGACTACGAAGAAAAGGCGCTTTATGTTTGGGCCTTAAGCCGCAAGGGAATTCTGGGTATGGAAAAAAACAAAATCGCCGCGGATGAACTTACGGCCCTGGAAACCGTCATGAAAAAAAGTTTCCGGGTGCAGGCATCCCGGGGTGCTGAGTTGTTTGATGAGCCCGGTGAAGAAACGGATCAGGAGCAGGTTGTCCGGAGAGCTTCGCAACTGATTTTTCCCCATTCCATCATGAAAGTTTTACACCATTATGAAGACATTCTTCTGATTCCGACACTCAATATCAGTTCGCTGCCTTTATATTGCCTCAAGCCATTTCCCGATTCCGGAGATTTTCTGGTGGATCGTAAAACAATTTCTGTGGCAGAATCTTTAGACAATTTTTTGAATAAGGTAACCTACT
>JBIJBG010000078.1:0-8149 GCA_044345355.1 Flavobacteriales bacterium | reverse complement strand
TGAGCCTAAAGCGAGTATTAATTCAACATCGATAGGTTATACAGGCGTGGAAGGAGCCGAATATGCCCTATTGAATTATCAGAAGAAAATGGTGTATTTATTTAACCGAACAAATGGTGCATTGGCTTTTACGATGAAATTGCCGAAAGAGGCCATCACTTCGGACCTATTTCGTTTTGCCTATGCCAATGACCATATTTGGCTGTACGATGTGAACAGCCGCAGTTGGACAGGTTATCAGGCGATTAAATAGAAGTTGCTTTTATTTGGCAGGTTCGGCCTCCAAAAATTTCCGAAACCGCTTCAGGCGGTCCACATTAATTACCGTAACACCCGCTTCCCGTAATTTTCTCCAACGGCGCGGATTATTCCCCGCGCCCCAGAATCGCAATTCCCTTTTGTCATAATCTGCCCGATAAACCAACAGCTTCAAGTCCTCTGCCTCTTCGGGGGTCATTTTTGCGCAGGGCCTTTTCCGAAACCGGGAAGCGTGCGGAGAGCTGAGTCTGGAAATTTTCACCCCGGAGCCGGTATAATCCACATTAGGCGAACCGTCAAAACAAACCCATTGTATTTCTTCATTTTTTACCAAATTCCAGGGCTTACTGCCCGACAACATTATCCTCACGGGCCCTTTAATTTCGGCACCGTTTACATAATGAGTAAATAAGCGGGGATATCGCTCTAATTCTTGACGCAAAACGGGATAGGTAAGGTTGCCGTCTCCCTTCAAATCAATCATTAGGGTAAGCACCTGTGCGGAATCGCGAAAAACATGGCCCCCGTTTTGTGCAATCCAACGACTGAGCGGTTCCAGATACAGGTCGCGTAGGATGGGCTTCATCCGGAGAGCAAAAGGAACATGAGATACGCGGAGAGTTCCATCCGCCGCTAAAAAAATATCTGCCTCTACGGAAGTGAACCCCTGAGCCAATGCATCAAACAAAGGATTTCGGTGCAAATAATCGTTGTGGGAATGCCCACCAGACAAAGGTTTGCCCGGAAAAAATCCTTCCGGAATCTGTCCGTAAGAAGAAAAGAGAAAAAAGAAAAAGAAAACAAGAGAAAAGATACGCGGCATAGTTATACAATCTGCAGATTATACCCGGCCAAATACAGTGCGATAAGCGTGCCCCCGAGAATAATCCGGTACCAGCCGAACCATTTGAATCCGTATCGGGTGAGAAACTCAATAAAAAACTTGATGGCCAGCATGGCTACGATAAACGCCACCACATTACCCACCACCAATATTTCCACCTGATCTTGGGTAAAACCTCCCCCTTTTTTATAAATGCCGAGCAGTTTGTATGCCGATGCGGCAAACATGGTGGGAACCGCCAAAAAGAACGAAAACTCAGCGGCAGCTTTCCGTGTGAGTTTGCGGGCCAATCCGCCGGTAATGGTAGCTGCACTGCGTGAAACACCAGGAATCATGGCAATAACCTGAAAAAAACCGATGAACAGACTGTCTGCCCAGGTCACTTGGGATTTACCTTCGGTTTCATTTTTGGCAAAAAGCCGATCTACAAAAAGCAAAAAGACACCTCCGAAAAACAAGGATACCCCCACTATGGTTACATTCTCGAGCAGGCGGTCAATACGGTCATTGAGCAGAAAACCGAAAAAACCGGCCGGAAGAAATCCCACGGCGAGCTTTAGGTAAAACGAAAAATCGCGGAGAAACCGCCGGGAATACAACACCAACACACTGAGGATAGCCCCGAACTGAATGATAACCGTATAATTTTTTACAAATTCGTCGGCTTCAATTCCCATGAGGGACGACCCGATAATCATGTGTCCTGTGGAGGAAATGGGCAGGAATTCGGTAATTCCTTCAATAACGGCCAAAACAATCGCTTCCCAAAGCGACATGTATTACCCTTTTTTGGGTTTAATCATAACTGCCGCAATATTTACGGCAAAGCCCAGCAAGACCAAAATCGGAGCGATGGTAATGCGGGTAGTGCTGAACACTTCGGGATTAAACTCATCGGGATTTTCGGTGGCTCCGCCGGACATGAGAACAAAACCGGCCACGATTAAAACGAGGCCGAGAGCCAAACCGAGATAATTTATTTTTGAGAGTGCAAAACCCTCCTTCGCCTGATTTTTTTGTGATTCCATGTGATTAATATAAATCGCCCGCTTTTTTTCGCAGAAATACATTTACCGCCAGACGGGTGCTCAATCCGGAGATGAACAATCCCATAGCGATGACGAAGATAAGTATTCCTGCCGGTTTAATGATGCCGAGGCGATCGGCAAATTCGGGAAAATTTTGGCGCAGCTGAATACCGGCCACTACCAAAAGCCCACAGGCCAACAAACCGGAAAGCAAGCCGCGCCCTACGCTGCCCAAAATAAAAGGTCTGCGGATAAAGCGGGGAGTAGCCCCCACCAACTGCATGGTTTTGATGGTGAAGCGCTGCGAATAGATAGCCAGACGAATGGTATTGTTAATCAACGCCACCACAATAAGGAGCAGCAAAACCGCCACCACCGAAATCAAAACCGCCAATTTTTCCAGATTTCGGTTTGCCTCCTCGGCCAATTCGCGTTTTTTGAAGACCTCCACCACATCGGTGCCATAAAGTTCCTGCAAATCCGCGTCCAATTTGTCGGTCAGTTCCGCCGAAGCAGCATCGGCATGAAACGTGACGGTAAATGAGGCATACAGAGGATTTTGATCCAAAATGTCTGAAAAGTCATCGGAAAAAATCTCCTGATAAATGACTTTAGCCTGTTCTTTATCGGTGTATTTAACTTCCTTTACGCCGTCGGTATTCTGAAGCATCTGCAGCATTTCGGCGCGGGTTTCCTCCGTGATGCCGTCCTGTAGAAATACTTCCACCGTGAATTTTTCCTTCACATAGCGCGAAAGCTCATCGGCAAACACCACGATACCGGCCAACAAACCCGACATAAACAACACCAGGGTGATGCTGATGACCGTAGATATATGAGCCAGTCGGAAACGCTTTCTGCGTGCGGATTCTATTTCTTCGGCCATACCATCAGTTTAGTTACAAAAATAAACAGCAGAATACTTTACCGGCTGGGCTAAATGCTTTCTTTTAAACATGCTGTTTTTGAAAAGCGGATTACCCGTTACGCTCCAGAATGGAACCGATGTCGGGCTTAAAATAATCCGGGCCTTTCAATACCTTTCCGTCCTCCCGGTAAATCGGTTTTCCGTCGGCCCCCAATTTACTCATGTTGCTGCGGTGAATTTCGTCAAACACCTCCTCTATTACATGCTGCAGGCCGTGACGGAGAATGGTTCCGCAAAGAATATACAGCTGATCGCCGAGGGCATCGGCAATTTCCGTCAGATTTCCCTCGCGGCAGGCTTCCAGGTATTCCTCATTTTCCTCCCTGATCAGCTCGTAGCGGAGCAGCGCCCCGTCGAGCGTAATATCGGCCACAGGGCTGTGGTTGTTTTCTATTCCGAAAGCTTCATGAAATGCCTTTACCGAGGCAATCTGTTTTTGTAATTTTTGATCCGTCATTCGTGTTTCAGTTTGGTTTGTTTTACGTTAACCACCACTCCCGTTACGATCATGAAAATACCGAGCAGGGAATACAGGTTATATGTTTCCTCAAAGAAAATAAATCCCCAGGCAAATGAGAAAATCAGCCCCAGATATTTCATGCCGGAAGCGGAAGAAGCCGATTCGGCCATAAAACCCTTCGTCATGAAAAGCTGTCCGAGCTGGGTGCATATTCCCACCGCGAGCAGTATGAGCCAATCGAAGCCGGCGGGCGGCACCCAGATAAACAGCGAAATGATTCCCATCACGGGCACGGCAATCAGCGGGAACCAGGTAACCACCACCATCGGTTCCACTTTGCCCTTCATCACGCTTATGCTGTAATAAGCCATTCCGGAAAACAAAGCGGAAATGATACCCAGCAATGCATAATCCCAGGGAATGCGTATATCAAATCCCTGCATCACCAATACTCCCGCAAACGAAAGCAAAAACATAAGCCAACGGATATGGGAAATACGCTCACGCAAAAAAAGAAAAGAAAAAACAGCCGTAAACACCGGAGAGAGATACTGTATGGCGGCGGCACCCGCCAGAGGTAATTTCTGCAGGGTAACAAAAAACAAGGTAAGCGCGATGACCCCCGAAACGCCGCGCATGAACAAAAACCGCAGATCGCCCCGAAACGGACTGATGCGCGCACGCAAGAGATAAACGGCACTGAGAAACAAGGAAATCAGCGATCGGAAAAATACGATTTCGGTAGGCGGCAGATGCGGCAGAAACTTAACGCCCAAATTCATGAGAGAAAAAAAGAACACGGACAAAACCATGTATTTCACCATGGGACGATTCATGCAGGCAAAGGTAGAATCCGATTTGGGAATACGAACCACATGAGAAAACCCATACCTTTGAATTCAAATCGATTCATCATGCGAAAAATGCCCTATTTCCTTATCGTTTTCCTTGCGACAGCTCTGTTTTCATCCTGCATTAACGGAAAGGGTGAATTAGTTACGGAAACGCTGGGAATAAACGGGTTTACGAAAATTGACCATGGCACCAAAGGGGATGTGGTTTTGGTAAAAGATGACAATCAGTTTGTGGTACTCACCGGGCAGCAAAACATTTTAGACATACTGAACATAACGGTGGACGGAGGAACACTGAAAATCCGCACCAAAGGAGGAAAATCCATCAATAAATACAGCGAATTGAAGTTTGAGGTGCATGCCCCCGTAATCAATGAAATCAAAGTCTCCGGCCCGGGAACCGTAACCGGCGGACAAGGCATTGCGGGAACCAACCTGTCTGCCGTGGTAAGCGGAAGCGGAAAAATAACGTTGGGCGAAATAAATGCGCAAAAAACGGAAGCCATCGTGTCCGGATCGGGCAGTATTCTGCTTTCAGGGATTTCGGCCCAAGGTGATATGGGTATCGGATCATCGGGCCGAATTGAGGCCTTCGGACTTACCGTGGCCAACAATAAAACCGAAATGCGCGGAAACGGCGTAATAGAAACCACCACAAACAATACGCTGGAGGTACGTATTCTGGGCATGGGAACCATCCGCTACAAAGGCTATCCTACCATCACCACTCCCGTAAACAACGGGCAGGGATTTTTGGTGAATGCCAATTAGAGGGTACTTGGAGGAAGAATCAAGAAAATAGTATTAAGTATTGGGTATTTAGTATTGAGTTGTTCATGCCTAAATAACGTTGACCGTTTTTCTCCATTCTCAAATTTTACATTTTCAAATTAACCCATTTTCAAATTAACCCATTTTCAAATTTTCACATAATCCCGAGCGAAGCGGAGCAAAATTTCACATCAGCCCATTTTCCGGAGCGAAGCGGAATAAATTATCAAATCATCAGGAGCGAAGCGGAATAAATCAGCACATCATTCAGAGCGCATCGCATGAGCGAAGCGAGTAACCGCGGCAGAATAAATAATAAAAACTTCTCATTTTAGTGTCTTTCTTGCCCTTCGAGTGCCTCAGGGCGGTGAAATTGTCAAATTTTCCCATTTTCAAATTACCAAATTATCTGCTTCTCACACACCTGAATCCGAGATGAGAAAACGACTGTTTTGGCGGTGTGCGCATACGGCGTGAAAGGATGTAGCCGGCACAAAAACTCTGATCGCATAGAAACGAACCTCCCCGAATTACTCGGGTTTCCTCATAAGGCGTTTCCGGATCGTAGCCCTTTGGAGGTCCTTTGAACCTTATTGAGTCAGGAAAATCAGAAGCCAGCCCATGCCAACCCGAATGGTATAAATCCGAACACCACTCCCATACATTTCCCTGAAGATCGAAAACGCCCAATTTACCCGATGGAAAACTACCTACGGGAGCCCGACCTGCAAACCCGTCTTCCGCCAGATTGACTTGCGGAAAGACCCCCTGCCACACGTTTTTATCGTTCACCTCCCCATTCTGCCGGGCCATATATTCCCACTCCGCCTCGGTGGGTAAACGGCATCCCGCCCAAAGGCAATACGCTTGGGCATCCTCATGGGAAACATGGGTCACAGGCAAATGATTATATTTTTCTGCATGCACGGTTATTCCTTCAAGCTTATACCAGCATGCCCCCGCCAAAGCCTTCCACCAGGGAGCGCCCGGTAATTTTTCACCGGGAAGTGAATCGGAAGGATCAAAAACATACGAAAAGCCCACGCGCTCGGCGGTAGTCTTATACCCCGTTTCACTCACAAAACGGGCAAATTCGGCCACGGTAACTTCATATTTGGAGACTTCAAACGGGGGAATGGGAATCCGGGTCCCGTTATCCAAGGTGAAAACGCCCCCCGACACAGCAACCCATACATCCTCTTTTGAATGATTGGCGGAGCAGGAACACAACAAAAAAAGAATAGGAAAAAGGTGCCTTAAATGGCCCATCGGTAGATTTTTCCGTTAATGGTCAGGCGATAATCCATAATCCGGGGCCACCGCATGGGCGGAAAGTTCTTTCTCCATGTTTCAAAGGCCGCCATCAAGGCATCGGCAGTTACTTTTTGTTCCGGGTAAAGGTTCTCTGATTCTCCCCTGTCCCGGCTCAGATCGTACAGGTCCACCGTTTTATCCAACATGTTTACATGAAGTTTGAACGGCCCCATGCGAACCGCCACGTTATAATCAGCCCACCAGTATAGGGCTTCATGCGGAGAATCACGTCGTGCACCCGTGAGCCAGGGGAGCAGGGATACGCCGTCGTACTCCCGATCCGTGGGAAGCGGCGCATTGGCCAGGGCGGCAATGGTGGTAAACAGATCACATAAGTTCACCGGCTGCGCCAATACCGTGCGGGGCTTAATCGCTTCGGGATACTGTATGATGAGCGGCACATTGATTCCGCCTTCAAAAAAGGTCATCTTTCCCCCGGCAAGCGGCTTATTATCCACCGTTTCAGAATACAGGGCGGCCCCATTATCACTGGTAAAAACAACCATCGTTTTTTCGTACAGGCCTTCTTGGCGCAGATGTTTTATGATATCGCCCACCGCTTTATCCAAAGCCAGAATCATGGCGTAATACACCCGCTTGTTATGGTCGGGAATATGGCCCAGGCGGTCGTAAATTTCTTTGGGTGCCTGATAGGGCGTGTGTGGAGCGGTTACGGGCAGGTAAATAAAAAAGGGTTCCGATTTATGGGCTGATATAAAGTTTTTTGCCCTTCGGGCAAAGGCATAGGTCAGATACTCCTTTTCATCCACAGGCATTTCATTTTCGCGGATGGCACAATACCCGTTTCGCGCGCCCTTCCATATCACCTTGTCGGTAAACTCATTGATTCGGGCATTTACCACTTCCGGGTCTTGGGGATCATCAAACAACGTGTAGGCCTCAAGACACCCGTAGCGGTAATCGAACCCGAAATTTTTGGGCAGAAGGGGCTCTTCATAACCGAGGTGCCACTTGCCGATCCAGGCCGTGGCATAACCCACTTTTTTCAACAGCTCGGAAAGGGCCAATTCCGATGAAGGCAATCCGGCCTTAGGCAATTCGGTTTTCGCGGGGAACGGCTGAAATAAGGCAGGTTCCAGGTACCCGGTTTTCACCAGATGTTTAAAAAACCACCACTCCGTCCGGTTGCGCGGATAGCGCTGATGCGGCTGCACATGATACCCGAAACGCTGCTGGTAGCGCCCGGTGAGCATTCCGGCCCGCGAGGGGCTGCATACGGCGGCAGAGGCATACCCATCGGTAAAGAGTGCACCCGACTTGGCCAAAGAATCTATGTTAGGTGTCTGAATGAACGGATTGCCGTACACGGAAAGGTCATAACGGCCCAAATCATCCGCCACGATGAGAATCACATTCGGTCGCTTAGCGGGTCGCCCACCTGAAAGAGGATTTTCCGCAAGGAAACTGTCTTTTCCTTTATGCAGTTGTTCATCCTGAGCAATCGGCGGATAAAATTTCTTTTGTGCCGATAATGCCGTAGAACAAAAGATCAACAAACCGATAATGCCTGCTCTGCCCATGCGGTAAAAATACATAATATGCGAGATGCCCGGAGAAATTTTCCCGGACTCATAAAAAATTCACATGAATGAATAAAAACAAATTAAAATTAAAAAGTACATTTGAATAAGAACTAAACATAAATTCGGTATTATGAATCGAAAAACTTTT
>JBIJBG010000077.1:0-8199 GCA_044345355.1 Flavobacteriales bacterium | reverse complement strand
AGCAGGGCGGAGAGCGGAAGTATGGTTCGTTTTAGCATAATTTTATTTTGAATGACAAATCAACGTTTTTTCATTTAAAATATCGGATAAGAGCCTGCTTTTTGGCATTTTTCCCGGCTGAAAAATGTTCACCCAGGCGGTGAAAACTGCTGATGGTCGCGAAGATTAATAAACCTGGAAGCAGGGTTACCCACCAGGCTGAAGGATTCAGCCGCCCTTGCGCCAGGAGCTTTCCCCACGTAAGAACGTCAGGTGGAAGTCCGATTCCCAGAAATGAAAGGGAACTTTCTGCCAATACGGCACCGGCGATACCAAAGGCCAATACGGAGGGAATGGGGTTTAGGCTGTTTGGCAGTGCATGCAGTAAAAAAATCCGTGGTGAAGACAAACCGAGTATCTCAGCTGATTTGATATAATCAGCTTGCCTTACATGAAGCATTTCGGATCGGGTGTACCTTAAAAAAGAGGGCCAGGAAATAAGACCGATTACCAGAGCAGGAAGCCACACGGAGGGTTTACTCACCGCCGCTACAGCCAAAATAAGCATCAACTTGGGGAAAATCACGGCCCATTCAGTAATCCGGCTGATGATAAAATCCAGCGGAACGGGGAATTTTTTCAGATTCAATTTTGCCGATTTTCTGATGATTAAATAAGTAGCACCCAGCAATATCATGGGAGCCAAGATGTATGGAACTTCGGGTATAGGGAAGGCTAAATAATATAAAAAAAGACTTGTGCCTAAAAGGCTTAAAGGCCATTGCACCCGATTAAGCCGGAGGCGCGAATCACCCCAAAATCCGGCCAAGGCACCAGGCAGAATGCCTATGCACGCGGCAAGCAGCATGGAAACCAATCCGATGAGGAGCGAAATGCGGCAACCGTGTATCAGTATGGCTGCCACATCGTGTCCCAATTCATCCGTGCCTAAATAATGAGGTGATCCTTTGGGCGAATCATCCCTCAGTAAATGCGGTTTTTGGAACCGGTCGTTGGCGGCATCGGTATTATTCGGATTATACCGGATGGGAGGAAAAATCATTTTTTGGGCATAATCGGAGGTCCACAGGTCACATTGAATCAGGTCTTTTCGTGTGCGGATAAGCCCCAATTGACTGAGGCGGTATTCCAAAGCGGGAAGGCGGTAACCGCCGTCTTTTTCAGCCAGCAGGGGCAATTCGCCGGCCCAGAAATCGGCTGTAAGGGCAAATAATACCAACAGTACGGGAAACCACAGAGGGTTCCTTTTCCAAATCCGGAGCAGGAAAGTGCTTCTCATTTTTTCCATTCGTTTTGGCGGATTTTGGGATCGGTAAAAATGAGCAGCAGGTCAGAAATCAGGTAGCCGGTAAGGGTGAGCAGACTGCTCCAAAAAAGAATGGCCAGAATAACCGGAAAATCCCTGAGAAAGTATGCACGGTAAAGCCATTCGCCCATTCCGGGTAGTGAAAATAACGTTTCAAGAACGACCGACCCGCCGATGAGCCCGGGCAAAATATTCGCTCCTAAAGTAATCAGCGGGCGCAGTGAGTTTGGCCAAAGGTGTTTCCAAATAACCGAACGTAGGGGAATTCCGTGTGCAAGAGCCGCCCTAAAGTACAGGTTGTCGGACGCATCGCCCAGGGCGGTTTTGGTTTGTTGAGTTACAAAGGCTATACCGCCGTAGGTCCATGCAAAAATGGGCAGTGTGAAATGTCGGATCAGCGTGTGAAAAAATTCACCGGGGGGCATGGAGAGGGAGAGTCCTCCGCTTCCGTATGGCGCAAACCAATTTAACCCGTCGCCGCCGGCCAACATGACGATGCACAGGGAGGCTACCCAAAAGGAGGGGAGGGAAAACCCGAGAAACAAAAGGCCGTTGATTATTTTTTCGGCAGTATGTCCGCGGTAAAGAGCCAGCCAGGTTCCCAGGGGAATGGAAATAAGGTAGGTAAGCAGTAGGGACGCGAGGCTCATCAGAACCGTGAGTCCGATTTTTTCTGAAAGCGAAACGCGGATCGGTTTTCCGTCGGCCAGGGAATTTCCAAAATCACCCCGGATGACACCTCCGTTTTTTCCACGGCCGAAAAACCAGTGCCCGAAGGCACATTCCGAATAAAGGCGGATGGCAGGCAGGTTGTTTTTCCATCGGGCATTCTTTGTAAATCGGTCTTCCAGCGCTTCAGAGCCTTGGCTTAACCATCCTGCCCTTTTTTGCAGGAGAGTATCTGAAAGTAGGGTTTGGCTTAGTCGGGCAAATGCCTGTCGGGTTTCGGTTTCATCGGCCGTTTGGCTTAGTTCAAACAAAAGGGTTTCCGCGCGTTGTATTTTTTCTGAATCCCCCGCATAATTGAGCAATGCGGATGATTGTTCCAAAAATTCATACCATCGTCGGCAGGCCTTGTAATTTCCGGTTTGAAGTGTCCATCGGTATAGGGTTTTCTTTTTTACGAGGTTCCATTCGTAAGCAGCCTCTGCCGGCATACTGAGCCGATTTATTTCCATGTAAAAAACGGGAACGTCTGTTCCCAATTTTTCGGCCAGGGATCTTCTTTTTTTCGTGATATCTGCCGCCGAAAAGGGAGAAATATTATTTTCGGAATTGTTATCCTGCAGCAGCAGCACTTCATTTCCGGGCAGGGAGCGGATTAGGACAAACGTAAATACCGTGATAACCGCTACGGAAGGGAAAAAAAACAGTAGCCGGCGAATGATGTATCGCGTCATTTCGCCGATTTTTCCTCTTTGGCAGGGTGCAGACCTCCCAGCCAGAATCCCGGTCTTTGATCGGAAATAAGGATTCCTTCCAGATTCTTTTTCACGGCCATCCGTTCTTTTCCCGTACATAGGAAAATAACCGGACGGTTTGCAAATATCATTCTCTGCAAAACTCTGGACATGTTTTTTCTTTTCTCAACATCGCCTTCCTGCCGGTAGGCGTTTATCAATGAGTCTGATTCCGGATTGCCGAAAGAGGTAAAGTTGGTACCTCCGCGCGCACTTTCAGTATGCCAAAGCTGGTAGGGATCTGATTCTACCACACTCTGAATAAATCCGCCGACATAAAAATCAAAATCATGTGTTTTCAATCTTTCCACCAACGCCGGAATTTCCAGCATGCGCAAATCGGTTTTGATTCCGTTTTTATTCAGCTCTTCCGCATAAATCAAGGCTATTTTCTCTCTTCGTGGATTTCCTGTATTGTAGATCAGCTCTAGTTTTAATTCCCGTTTTTTTCCTTTGATGACTTTATCAAGTATTCCATTCTCATCTGAGTCAGTCCATCCGGCAGCATTCAGTATTTTTTTGGCTTTTTCCGGATTGAATTCAATCCGGCCTAGCTCTGGATCTTTCCAACCCTCCATGGAGCCGGGGATATAGGTTGTAATGGTATTTCCCAGTCCATAGTAGGCCGAAGAAATCATCCGCTCCGCGTCGGCCAGATGACTCAGTGCATACCTTACTTCAGGGTCGTCCAATGGTTCGCGTTTGGTGTTGATGCCGATGCTTTCATAGCCCAGTTGATTTGGGGTATGCGTGTTAAATGCGCCGGTAAATTTTTCGGATTTGGGCAAATCTTGGGTGAAAATCATCGGATCTATGGAATACATAAAATCCAGGTCTCCTGATTTTAATGCCGTGATGGCTGCCGTTTCATCTTTGATAAATTCAAATATCAGCCGGGTAGGGTAGGCCTCAAAGTAATGTGATTTTTCCTGCACACGGTCTCCCCACCAATTCTTTTTTCTCTGAAGCACGATCCGTTGTCCCGGTTCCCAGCTTTCCAAGGCATATGGACCGCATCCTACGATGGTTTCCCGACTGAATTTTTCAGATGAAAATTGTTCGGCAAATGCAATCAGGCTTGAGTCAGCTTTAAAATTTTCTCCTTCGTCGTACAATCTTTTTATGGTGATGTTATTCAGTACCCCCGCAGAGTCATACACGTAACGGGGGAAAATGGTCATATCGCCTGCAATGGTTGTGGAGAGCATATAGGGAGCCGCGAAAAAAACCGAGTAGCGCCGGGGGTTTTTCGGGTCTATCTGTAAGTCTTCTATGTCGCGGTAATAGCCTCGGATGGATTGTTGGTTGATTAAGGGAAGTTTCGCCAATTTGAGTGAAAAGGCCACGTCTTCTGCCAAAATCGGACTCCCATTGTCCCAGGTGGCTTCCTCCCGTATTTCCAACGTCACTTTTTGTTTTCCGCCGGGAAGGTTTTCCGTTACCGGCATTTCTTTAGCCAGAATGGGAGTCCAATCCAGTTTTTTCATGTCGATACCTAGCGGAGGGTAGGCAATATAACTGAGAATGATGGTTTTATTTTGGTCGTTTACCGTGAGTGAATTTAAACCAGCCGGCTCGGGATTCATGAGTAATTTGATGGAGAACTCACCATAATCAGCCGTATTTTTTTTTGATTTTTCTCCACAGGAAAAAAGCAAAAGCAAGACAGCAATCGAAAGAATTTTTGCATATGGTGTGTTCATAGAAAAGGGTTTTTTCTTGTGGTTATGAAATATTCGAATCAGTGATCGGCCCGGGAAAACGGGCGGGATTTTATTCTTGTTTAGTGCGGTCTATAAAGAGCAGCGCATCTTCCAGCCCCATCATGAATTTATCAAAATCTTCCGGATAAAGGAAAATTTTATGCTTTTCGAAGGTGAATTCTCCGTTGGGCTTTACGTTCTTTTTGCTTTCGGTAATAATGAGGTACTTCGCGCCATCACGCATGGCCTTTACATCAAAAAAGTAGGTTCGCTTACCGGCACGAACAGACTTTGTGTACACATCAGGATTGGAGTGATTATTTTCTTCCATACGCATCAGGGAAATATGCCCCTCACAAATTTAAAAGGAAAAGAATTCTTTTTTCCAAATTGTGGAACGTTAATTCTTCCTTTTGATATTCTGCATGCGAAGAGGAAAAATTACTTTTTCGCCACAAAAGCCTGTAAAATTGGGGCACGCCAGCCTTTATGCGGATGTCCCTTTATATCCTTGAAGCCGCTTGTGTGCAGCAAATTTTTCACTTCTTCAGGCCGTGCAAATGAAAGAACGCTTTTTACGAGGTACGTGAATATGGTGGATGAACCGGTGAGCAAGGTGCAAAAGGGTACGATAAATCCATAGCCTAGTACAGCCCAGTAGGCTTTGGCCCAAAAGGTTTCTTTGATGGAATAGTCATGAATGCACACTTTTCCTCCCGGTTTCAGCACCCGATAAATTTCGGACAAAAAAGCTTCATAGTCGGGCATGTTGCGCAGTCCGTAGGCCACAAATACCGCATCGAATGATTCGTTTTGAAAAGGGGGGGTCATCGCATCGCTGAGAACAAGGGAGATTTTTCCTCCGGCAATTTCTGCGGCAAATTTTTTCTCGGCAACGGCCAACATCCCTTCCGAATTGTCCAAGGCTGTCACTCGGCCATCAGGTAACTTCGCAAGCAAAGCAGTTGTTGACTTTCCGGTGCCGCAGCATAGTTCCAATACATGTTCGTTTCCATGCAGTTCCAGCCTGCCCACCGATGACTCCAAGTCCTCGGCATAACCCTGGCTCAGCGAAGTTGCCAGGTCATATTTATCGGCAATGCGATTGAATTCTTTGGGAACTGCCGATTTGTTTTGAATGAGCGGTGCAGCGGCTGTTGTGCTTGTCATTGTATTGTTATTTTGAAATTGAGGTGACGCTTCGGTTTTTTTTGCAGACCTTTGATAATCTTCCGCAAGTTTAAAATTGTTTTCCAAAAGTTGAACAAATTGAATCCGGGTGTGTTTAAATCTTAAACATTTTTTTCGTTGAAAAATAAAGTTCTCATAGTCGGTTCAGGTCTCGGAGCCCTTGCTACTGCGCTTCGTATGACATCTAAAGGATATTCGGATATCACGGTGGTAGAAAAATACCATACGCCGGGAGGAAGATTGAATGTGATTAAAGAAAATGGCTTCACCTTCGACATGGGTCCTTCTTTTTTCAGCATGAGCTATGAGTTTGATGAGCTTTTTCGCTATTGTGGAATGGAAAATCCACTGCGCTTCAAAAAATTAGACCCTCTTTACTCGGTTAACTTCGCCGGTTCTGACCGCCAATTCCGAATTTTCACTGATTTGGATAAATTAGAAAAGGAATTTGAAGGCATTGAACCCGACTTTAAGGCCAAAGCTCAAAAATACCTGGAAAATGCCGGAAAAATTTTCCACGACACGGAATATCGGGTGGTAAAATCCAATTTCAACAATACGCCTTCCTACCTGATGAGTTTGGCCGGAGTACCATGGAAACATGCGCCCCGTATGTTTTACTCCATGTGGACTGATTTGGAAAATACATTTGAATCGGAGGAAGCGAAAGTGATTTTTTCGCTCGTAGCCTTTTTTCTGGGAGCCACTCCATTTGATACGCCCGCCGTCTATAAATTGCTCAGCTATACCGAGCTGGTACACGACGGTTATTGGAATGTGGAGGGAGGGATGTATAAAATCACCGAAGCGCTCACGGATGAACTTCGCCGCAGAGGTGTGAAATTTGAATTTGGCGTGGAGATTGACCGCTTTGAGGAGAAAAATGGAAAAGTAACTGCTTTTATAGATCAAAAGGGTAGGAGGCACGAGGCAGACATCATGGTGGTGAATGCCGATGCAGCCGCTTTCCGCGGACAGGTATTCAAACGTCCCCAATTTTCGGAAAAGAATCTCGATAAAATGGATTGGACATTGGCTCCCTTTACCATCTATCTGGGAGTGAAGGGGAAAATACCCGGGCTGAATCACCACAATTATTATTTAGGCGATAATTTCAGAGATTATGCCGATAAAATTTTTAAGCTTTCCGTTAATCCGGAAAAGCCATATTACTATGTAAATGTGAGCTCAAAATCTAATCCGGATTGCGCTCCAGATGGTTGCGAAAATCTGTTTATTCTTTGTCCAGTGCCTGATATGCGCTATAAGCCGGACTGGTCTGATGCAGAGGAATTGGCTGATAACATTCTGGAGGATTTGAGCGGCAGGGTAGGTTTTGATTTGAAATCGAATACACTTACCAGACTGGTACTTCCTCCCGATGAATGGAAAAACAGGTTGAATCTCTACAAGGGAAGCGGACTCGGTTTGGCACACGGTCTCAATCAAATCGGTGCATTCAGGCCCCGAAACAAAGACGAGGAATTTGATAATGTGTTTTATGTGGGTGCATCCACCACGCCGGGAACGGGATTGCCCATGGTGGTTATTTCTTCCCGTCTGGCCATGGAGCGCATTGAAGAATATGCCGGATCAAATTCAACCGAAATAAAACAAAACGTATAAACCTTAACTGACTTCAGGAAAGACCATGAATCATCTGCAGTTATACCACGACACTTCTCTGGAATGCGGAAAACTGATCACCCGCAGATACAGTACCTCCTTTTCCCTGGGCATACAGATGCTGGGAAAAGAAATTCGCGGTCCTATCTATGCCATTTATGCCTTTGTGCGCCTGGCCGACGAGATAGTGGATACCTTTCACGGACACGATAAAGAAACCCTGCTTCAGGAATTTCGTCGGGATACTTATTTAGCGCTGGAACGCAAGATTTCCGTAAATCCCGTACTTCATTCTTTTCAGGAAACCGTGCATCAATTTGGTATTGAACCCGATTTGGTCGATGCTTTTTTGGATAGCATGGAAATGGATCTCACCGGAAAAACATATGATGATTCCCTTTATCGCAAATACATTTATGGCTCTGCCGAAGTGGTAGGGTTGATGTGTCTGCGCGTATTTTGCTATGGCGACTCCAAGGATTATGAACGCCTTAAAGCTCCAGCAAGGAGCCTGGGTGCCGCTTTTCAGAAGGTTAATTTTTTACGGGATTTAAAGGATGATTATGACGGAAGGGGAAGAATGTACTTTCCCGGAGTTGATTTTTCCCGATTCTCAGAAGCTGATAAACGACAGATAGAAGAAGACATACACCGGGATTTTGAGGATGCGTTGGCCGGTATAAAGCAACTTCCCGCCGGTTCCCGAAAAGGGGTTTATCTGGCTTATCGTTATTATGTAAAATTGTTTCGTAAAATTACGATTCGACCACCGGAGCAAATAAAAACCGAGCGTATTCGTATCAATAACGCGGCCAAAATGTATATCCTGGCGAAGAGCTTTGCCCGATATAGATTGAATTTATTTTGATTTTTGGTAATTCTTGTCAGGAAAAGTCATCCATACAGCAGGCAC
>JBIJBG010000074.1:0-8274 GCA_044345355.1 Flavobacteriales bacterium | reverse complement strand
AGAAATTTCTCAAAATTCCATTTAATGGAACCCGTGAAATTTTTATTTTCTTGCGTGGTGAGCCATTTGAAAAGCGGATGAGCCTCATTTCCGTTCACCTGAACCTTTTCCGCCATAATGAACGTTACCTGGTATTTCCCATAACAGACTTCCCCAATTTTTTCCGATTCTTTGTGCTCCTGCATAAACTCGTTAGACGGAAAACCGATAATGACCAGTTTAGATCCATACTTTTTGGAAAGCTGCTCAAATTCCCCGAGTTGGGGCGTGTATCCACACTTTGAAGCTGAATTAAAAATGAGCACTTTCTTACCTTTGAATTCAGCCATATTTACCGTGCGGCCTTCCAGCGTTGTGAAAGAAAAATCATAGAAGCCTCCCTGAATAGTCAGAATGGATGCGAAAAGAATGGAAAATAAGTTCATACGTTTATTTATTAAAATGACAGATGAAATCCGATTTTGTTCTGTTTATCATTGAGTTTTTACGGCACTGCAGGAACAGGTATCTGTCAAAAGTGAATTGCTGAGGCGGTAATTAAGTGTCAGCGACTGTCCGCTTATTTTTCCAGACCCTCGGAATGTTACCCCGTTTACTTCCTGCTGCGGAATACGTATTTCATTTCGCTTTATTTGAGCAATAAGAGGAAATGAGCCATTCGTATCGTAGATATTCTCTATGACAACTTGGTAGTTCATCGTATCAGGCAATCCAATACGCAATTCATAGGCATTTTGGGTGCCCAAGCAAAGTTCGTTTGCCGTAAATGAACCCAAAAATTTGTAGAGCGTAGCTCCCGGTTCACAGGCAGAATAAAATTCATCCTCATAGAAATCATCGCTGGGATTCTCGCAACGCGATTTGCGGCATCCCCATCCAAAGAAGCAAATAAAGAAATACCCCAAACCAATGACAGCTACGCTGATTTTCATAGGATAAAAGTAAAGAAAAATTATCGGGCCAGCCAACTGGCCGGATTTAGAATGGCGGTTCCTTTGCGTATTTGGAAATTCATCACACTTTTGCCATTCTCGGCAGGCTGAATGGCGCCCACTTTTTGTTTTGCATTCACTTTTTGTTCTCGGCCTACGGCAACCTGCCCCAGATTGGAATAAACGGTCAGGTATTCGCCATGTCGGATAATTACCACGTTGCCAAAGCCTTCCACCGGAAACACCCCTGAAACAATTCCTCCAAAAACGGCACGTGCCTCCGCTCCCAATGGAGCAGTTATATCAATACCGTCATTTTTCACACTGATATTTTTCAACACCGGATGCGGGTGCGTTCCGAAATTTCCACTGATTACTCCCCTTTCAACAGGCCAGGGAAGCAATCCTTTATTTCCTTCAAATGAATTAGACAGAGCTTTTGTTTCCGGTGTAACCGACAACACCAATGGTTTTTCCGGTGCAGAGGGTTTCGCAGATTCTCCGGATTTAGTACCTGTTGATGTTTTTTTCGCCTCAGCCACTTTTTTCTTTTCGGCCTCTGCCCGGGCTTTTTCCTCTGCCCGACGCCTTTCGGCTTCTATTTCAGCATCAATGATTTTTTTTATTTTAGCTTCAAGAGCTATGCGCTCACGTTCCGCCTTTACAATCTTATTACGTAATTCCTTCTCGCGTCCCTTCAATTTTTTCGCCAGGTTTTCAACTTCTCCTTTTTCTGTTTCCAGTATTTGTTTCTGTCCGGTTTCTTCAGAAAGCAGACTACTTTTCTCCTGCCTGGAAGCCTCCAGCTGCCGGGTGGCAAATGAAACTTCTTCGCGCACGGCCTTTATTTTTTCGGCACTCCCTTTTCTAAACTCGGCGACCTGCCTGAAATAGTTCATTCTCCGATAGGCATTGTTTACATTTTCAGACGCCAACAGATAAATGAGCTGATCCGTATCCTCCCTGTTCTTATACGCCAAAAACACCATGCGGCCATAGTTCTCTTTCATGGCATTTAATCGGTTTTCCAACCGGGAAAGCTCATTACGGTTAATGGCAATCTGCCCCTCGAGATGTGAAAGTTCTTCACGGTAGGCATCAATCAACTGATTGCGCTGTTGAATTTTCGTATTGAGCAATAAGGCACGTTGCAGGGCCGCCTCTTTGCCTTTTTCGGTTTCTTTCAGCAACTTTCCTGTAGAAGAAATATCATTCAATAATTGTTTCTTGCGCTTCTCTAACCTCGCTTTTTCAGATACGGAAGTTTTCTTTTTGCTCTGAGTTTTCTTTTTACTCTGAGCGAAAAGCAGACTATCGCCTGCCGCTAAGAAGAGCATTAAAACGAAAAAGACAGATAAAAAACCAAAACGTTTCACAAAACAAAAAAACGCAGGATCGGGCATTATTATTTTATGAATCGGAGATAACTGTAAACAGGGAACGGTTAATAATCGCGACGCGAAGCTTCTTTCAGTACCCCTTCGAGCTCCATGCCGGCAGAATGCCACGAAAAAAAACGACGCACAAATTGCCCGGCTTCGGCAGCAAGCATTTCTGCCTTTCGGGGATGATCTAACAAAAAAGAGATATGCCTGGCAAAATCAAGCGGGTCTGATGCGGTAAACAGAGGGATTGAATCACCACCGTTCAAGGCAGAAGCCGCCTGAGGTGTGGTGATTACGGGAATACCCATGGACATCGCTTCCAAAATTTTATTCTGAACACCGGTACTCATAAACATAGGGGCTACGAGCATTTTGGCGCCGCGATAATAAGGCCTGGTATCTTCCACCCTACCCGTTACTTCCACCTGCGCTGAAGCCAATTTCAGAACACGGGGAGAAGGATCAGCTCCCACGATGCAAACCTTGGGAAAAAGTTGAGCCGAAGCCAACCGGGGCAATATCTCATGCACCAGATATTCTGCAGCATCCACATTGGGAAGGTAGGACATGGCTCCCACAAAAACGATGTCCGAAGAAACAACTCCGGAATTGGCCGATTCATAATAAGAAAAGTCTATCCCGTTACCAATCACCTTACATTTCAAAGCCGCTTCTTCAGGCAGTAAGGATTTATCCTTTTCAGAAATAATGGTCAGGCCCTGAAAACGCCTGCTGCACAATGCTTCGTAGCGTCTCAGACGATTAGACTCCATGCGAAAAACAGGACGGAGCCAAAGGGATTCCTTTCGGGCGCGCAGCTTCATGTTTTCCGACATGGCATCCTGAAAATCGAGCACCGAAGGACATTTTACCGAATCCACATATTCGGCGCAGCGTACCAATTGGAAATACGCCACATCCGGTTTACTATTTTCTGAAAATTCGGCGAGTCGCTTTCGTGCCTGACGATCGAAATAGTAGGCTGTTTGAAAAGGAAGTTGAGAAAAGATATGACGGAATAAACGCCAAATAATGCGGCTTCTGCTCAAACGGAACAGCTCTATACGGGTACAAAATGAGGAAACGACGTGTAAGTCATTCTGAGACACTTCCCCTTCACACAAAGCAAACAGATAAATTTCGTGATTCCTGGCCAATTCCCTCAGTTGATGAAAAGCTCTCAACTTATCACCTTTGTCTATGGGATAGGGAAAACGGGGAAATATAGCCAAGACCTTCACGACACAAAGGTAACAACCCGGGAAAACTGAAACGATTTAATGTTTCACCCGGTCAAACAGTTGTCTGACGGTTTTTTCCGATGACTGGGATGAAAATAGTGCGGATGCTTTTTTTCGGGCACATACGGACAATTCCGCTAAATCATGCTGCCCTTCGAATATGGAACCAACCACCTTTATCCAATCCTTAGGTTTATCAGCCAATAAAAATTCCTTTTTATTTCGGGCAGGAATACCACGCATAGCCGGCTCGGAGGCCAATACGGGAATCCCGGACACCATGGCTTCGGCAATTTTCATGCGAATGCCGCTTCCGGACAAAAGTGGAACAGCCATGGCATGAAAACCGGAGGCAAAATCCATAAAATCAGGAACAGATCCGGAGCAGGAAAATCCCTCCTCTTTCACTCTGAGCAAATGAGCCGGCATGTATCTTCCTGCCGCATGAAATCGGACACGATGGCCAAACTCCGCACGTAAAGCAGGAAGAATTTTGGCCAGAAAATAATCCACCGCTTCCACATTCGGTGCCCAATCCATGGCACCCAAATGAAACAGATGAAGCGTTTGGGAGACAGGCGACGGAGAAAAACTACGCTGAAAAAAGCTATCCCCGAATGAGGGGAAAAGCACCTCAAGGGGTTTGCGTAAACCCATTTCCTGAAAATAGGCGGCATCCCGGTCAGAGATAAAAAAAACACCGTCTGTAAATCGAAGCATATCCCACTCTTCGCTTTTCAAGCGGCCTGCAAGAATAGACAACGTTCCCCGTTTGATGGGATTTTTCTCCCGTAAGGCCAATTCCTCCCAAATTTTATGCTCCACATTGTGCGAGCGGTAGAGGAGAGGAATATCATACGCCGATTTAATTATTTCGGCATAGGCAAGACCAAAAAGTCCATCCAGCACAATAATATCCGGACGATGCTTTTGAATGATATGTAAAACCTTATTGCGGGTTTCCGAATCGCGCACCCGCTGCATATGATAGCTGCTGCCGTCGGCCATGCTTTTAAGCATACGGACGGGCTTAATGCGGGTATCCGCTTCTACGGGTTCAAGTATGGATTTGCTTTTCCAATGGGAAGGCTTCAGAGCATCATCCACCCGGTGTTTATTTGTAGAAAAAGGCACTAAAACGGTAAAATCGCTTGAAGCCATTACCGCTTCCGCGAGCGAGAATGCTGCCATGGTTCCGCCGTCAGTAGCAGGAAAGGGTGACTTATTAAATAGAATAAGACTTTTCAAGTTGTATCGCGTTTAAAAACCCGGTTTACCACACGAATATACCAATCCCGGTCGAACAGTTTGGAATCATTGGCCGCTTTTATGGTGAGAAAAACGCCGAAAGGAATCAGGATGAGTGTGCTCAGCCACATTCCCCAAAAGGGAGTAAGCGTAAGCTGCTTGGCAGCTTTTTCACCGATTGTGCTGATCACGTAATACAGGATAAAAATCACCATGGAGAAAACCAAAGGCAAACCCAGTCCGCCTCTGCGGATGATGGCTCCGAGGGGAGCGCCTATAAAGAACAAGGCGATACAAGCTACTGAGAGCGTAAATTTACGGTGCCATTCAGAAGCGTAACGGGCAATTGTTTCTCTGCGGCTCCGAATTTCAATTAAAAAATCACCGGCCCTTACTTTCCCGTTTTCGGCAATGCCAGCAGTTTGTTGCAATATGCGCAGGGCGGAATTCGTGTCCCTGAGAACGGCATGGTTTTTATCTGCAATTTCTCTCTCAGTAAATAAACGGGAAGGGATAAATTCTGAAGGCGTGGAGGCGACGATGGAACCGTTGCGGGAACGTCCTATTTTTTCCGGCTCGGGAACCAAAGGATTAAAACCGTCGGGAAGGGCCTCCATGCCCAAAGGCCGTGGTGTATTTCTTGCAAAAAAATAATTTTGCCTTACCGAACGACCGAAATCCCCTGCCCTATTTTCATATTGCAGCCGGAATTCATTAATGGCTTTTTGCAACTGCCGTATGGTCATCATCTGATAATGATCTTTGTAAAGGTCTTCACTGTTTCTCGCCAATTTAAAATCACTCAGATCCACCGGAATAATCTGGGCCTTAAAATAGTTTTTCACAAAGGGCAGTTTCGGGTCAGGCTTGCCAAAGAAACCGAGTTCATCGTAGGTGACACCATCCATCAGACGAAGCACAAGATAGTTTTCATCGGGTGTTACCTCCAACATCCCTTTTTGGGCGATGGTTACTCTGGCATTTCCGTTATCAAAGCGGGTATGATCGTAAATCATGATGCCTGAAAGATTTTTTTTATCCGCGCTAACTCCCTCAACCCGAATCACCAAATCTTTGATTCCTTCGTAAAATACTCCTGCTTTTATGTCTATAGCCGGCCGTTGTTTTTGAATATCCACAAGCAGCGAACGCAATTTCAGGTTAGCGACCGGAAGCACGTTATTGCTGAAATAAAACGCCAAAAATGCAAGAATGACTGAAACGACGATAAGCGGACTGAGAATACGGTAGAGGGAAATACCCGCCGCTTTGCAGGCCACGAGCTCAAGGTTCTCGGCGAGAGAACCGAAGGTCATGATGGCGGATAACAGAATGGCCAAAGGCAATGCCATGGGAACAATGCTGGCCGAGAGATACAGGATGAATTCCAGGATGACGGGAATTTCGAGACCTTTTCCGGCCAGATCATCAATATACTTCCAGATGAACTGCATGATGAGCACAAACTCCGCAATGAAGAACGTGAGGATAAAAGGACCCAGATAGTTCCTCAAAACCAACAGATGGAGTTTTTTGAGCATATCACAAAGGTACTTCAATCGCAGAGAAAAAGCTTTGCCTTTTTAGGGATATCACAAAATCCGTGAGAATTTAACCAATCAGATTGCCTCAAAAACAGGAGATCAGAGAAATTAAACTCCTATTCCGTTTTATGCCTGAGCATTTTTACACCCAAAACAAGCCATCCTGCCATGAAAAGCAAACCGCCCAAAGGCGTAACCGGCCCCAAAAAGGAAGGTTCCCATCCTACTATTTCACGGGTGGAAAGTAGGTAAATAGAGCCGGAAAAAAAGAAAATGCCGAGAAAAAACAACCAAAATACCGGCTTAAGGGAAATGCTGGAATAGAGTCCCGCCAAAATACCTGCGGCTATCAATGCCAGGGCATGCACCGTGTGATAAAACACCCCTGTTTGATATGACTCTAACAGACGGTCGGCAATTTGCCCTCTAAGCGCGTGAGCGCCCAAGGCCCCGGCCACAACGGCTATCGCGGCCAAAAAAGATCCGATGGCTATCCATTTCTTTCCCATAGCATGTTTTTTACAAAGGTAACAAGGTGGTTCTTTTTCCCTCACCCCATACTCGAATACATGGGAAAAATCTTTTCCTTTGCGAGGCCATCAGAGCTTAATTCATGAAAAAAATCCTGCTTATCGGTGCCGGTCGGTCTGCTACCTGCCTTATTGACTATTTACTTGAAAAGGCACCGCTTTATGATTGGTTTATTACCATCGGAGAACTTGACCCTGAAACAGCAAAAGGTAAAATCGGTTCATCGGAACGGGCTGCCGCTATTTTGTTCGATTCGCGGAATGAAGAAATACGATCAAGGCTGGTTTCCGAACATGATCTGATTATTTCGATGTTGCCTCCGGCGCTTCATGTGGACGTGGCCAAAGAGTGCATCCGTTTCCGCAGGCACATGATTACAGCCTCCTACGTTTCGGATGACATGAAGGCGCTGGACGAAGAGGCCAAAAAAGCCGGCGTAACCCTTCTGAACGAAATGGGGGTAGACCCGGGTATTGATCACATGAGCGCGGTAAAAGTATTGGACGAACTGCGCGCGCAAGGGGCTGATGTGTTCCATTTTGAAACCTTCACAGGAGGACTACCCGCTCCCGAATCGGACGATAATCCGTGGCGTTATAAATTTTTTTGGAATCCCATGAACGTGGTGCTCGCAGGACAAGGCGGGGCCAGTAAATTTCTCCATGAAGGCCGTTTTAAATACATTCCCTACCAGCGGGTTTTTCGCAGAACCGAGCGTGTACACATTCCGGGATACGGAGAATTTGAAGGATATGCCAACCGCGATTCACTCAAATATCGCGAAGCCTACGGACTTCAAAAGGCCAAAACCATATACAGGGGTACTTTCAGAAGGCCCGGATTTTCCCGTGCCTGGAATATATTGGTGCAGCTGGGTGCAACGGATAATACCTACGTGATGGAAAATTCAGAGCAGATGAGCAACCGTGAATTCATCAACTCATTTCTGTATTATCATCCTTCAGATTCCTTAGAAACCAAGGTGGCCCAGCAGTTTCATCTGGATTTGGATTCAGACGAAATGATGAAATTGGAATGGGCAGGTATATTCCGGGACGATGAAAAGCCGGGACTTAAAAATGCCACGCCGGCACAGATGCTGCTTAACATTCTGGAAAAACGTTGGACTCCAGGGCCTCAGGATAAAGACATGATTGTCATGTGGCACCGCTTCGATTACCTCCTGAATGGGAAAGAACATCAAAGGCAGTCCTACCTGGTTGTTTCGGGCGAAGATCCTCTTCATACCGCCATGGCCAAAACCGTGGGACTTCCCACGGCCATCGGAGCAAAACTGCTCTTGGAAAATCACCCCGGCTGTTTCGGTGTTTTAATTCCCGTGCTGCCTGAAATTTACACTCCAGTTTTACGTGAATTGGAAGAGCTTGGAATA
>JBIJBG010000109.1:0-6641 GCA_044345355.1 Flavobacteriales bacterium | reverse complement strand
ACATCACCATGATTGGCAATGCAAAAGAGAAAAGGGTGTTTTTGCCTTTTGCACCGCCATAGAGAGCCATGGCGGCAACGGGGGTGAAATTAAACGGATGGGGCATGAAACGGGCAAAAGCCACACAAATCATGGCTACCAGGGTGAGAATCGTGTATTGTTTGAAGTTGTTCGCCATATATATGCGGAATGATGGTTACAAAAATAGAAAAATTCGGCTCGTTACCTTGACGTTTGCGGTCATTCTGAGTTACACATTAAATTTGAAGTGCATGACATCTCCGTCCTGCACGATATATTCTTTTCCTTCCATGGATAACTTTCCGTTTTCGCGGCAGGCTGATTCGGTTTTGTATTTGATATAATCATCAAACTTGATCACCTCGGCTTTGATAAATCCGCGCTGAAAATCGGAATGGATGACACCGGCTGCCTCAGGCGCCGTCATGCCTTTGGTGATGGTCCATGCACGTACTTCTTTTACGCCGGCGGTGAAGTAGGTCTGCAGATTCAACAGTTTGAATGCGGCCTTGATGAGTCGGTTCACTCCGGGTTCTTCAAGACCGACCTCTTCCAAAAAGATCATTTTTTCTTCGTAAGTTTCCAATTGGGCAATGTCAGATTCAAGAGCCACCGCCAATACGATTATTTCGGCATTTTCATCTTTAACGGCATCACGAACCTGCTCTACGTAGGCATTTCCCTGCTTTGCCGATGATTCATCCACATTGCATATATACAAAACCGGTTTATCGGTGAGCAGAAATAAATCATGCAGTAAAACCCTCTGTTCGGGCTCAATCGGCGCTGAACGCACGGATTTTCCTTTTTCCAGGTGTTCTTTTATAATCAGCAATACATCGTAAAGTTTGCGGGCTTCCGGATCTCCGCCTGTTTTTGCCTGTTTTTCCACTTTCTTGATACGGGCATCCACGGCTTCCCAATCTTTAAGCTGTAATTCGGTATCTATGATTTCTTTGTCGCGCACGGGGTTTACGCTGCCGTCTACATGCACGATGTTCGGATTGTCAAAACAGCGCAACACATGGATGATGGCATGGCATTCGCGGATATTGCCCAAAAATTTATTTCCCAGACCTTCCCCTTTACTTGCCCCTTTTACCAGACCGGCGATATCCACAATTTCTGTCACGGCAGGTACGATTCTTTCCGGATTAACGATGCCGGCCAATGCGTTCAGCCGCTCATCCGGAACGGTAACGGTTCCCATGTTGGGCTCTATGGTGCAAAACGGGAAATTGGCAGCCTGAGCCTTGGCGCTGGACAGGCAATTGAATAAAGTGGATTTTCCCACATTGGGTAATCCCACGATTCCGCATTTTAGTGACATACTTCCGATATATTAGGCCGCAAAGGTAGCGCTTACGGCCAATTTAGAAAGGGTAATTCCGGCTTTCGTTAAAAACGGGTTCGCAGACTCAGGATCAGGTTTCTTCCGGGTGCACTTATTCCCGAAGAAAAGGTACGGTAGCGTACATCGGAAATGTTTTCGAGTGCCACCTGAATCTGAAGAGCGGGTATTGGGGTGTAGCCCGCTCTAATATTCAGGGTAAACCAACCGGGCATTCCGTTCGGTGTGGCATAAGGCAGGTTATCTTCCCCGTTGGGTGAATAATCTTTCAGGTATTTTCTTCCGTTAAACAGGGTGAAAAATTCTCCGTGTATCTTTTTAAATTTCAGATGGGCACTGATGCGTCCAAAAAGGGGAGGGATGTGGTCGAGCGGAATAAATCCGTTTTCCTGACGAAGTCTGCCGTAGGTGTAGGTTAAGGTTCCGTCAAGACTAAAGTTTGGATGCAGGTCGGCCAGAGCCCTGAATGTGGCACCTGTGACAAAGCCGGACCCGGTGTTTAGATTGGCCGATACTTTGCTCATCTCACCTTCATAAAGCAGACTGTCCTCTCCATTGATTTGGAACGGTTGAACGGATATGAAGTTAAAAAGATGGGTAAAAAAACCAATGGCTTCCAGACGCAGAATGTTTCCGACAGTTTTAGAAATATTCAGATCAGTGTTTACTGTGTATTCGGGTTTAATGGACGGATTGGGAACAATCAGATTTCCGGGCTGTGAATCGAACACCTTGCCCAGGTCATCCACGTTGGGTGCACGGAAACCGCTGGCTCCCGAAAGGGCGATTCTCCAACCTTTTCCGGGCTGAAAAATAAGGCCCAGACTGCCATTCGCCGAGAAGTGGTTTTGCCTCGCCGTTGAAAACGGAAATGCAAAAAAGGAGGTGTCTGTGAAGAGGGCTCTCAGGCCCACATAGTTTAACCGCGCTCCCGTGGCTAAAATCCAACGGGAATTGATTTCCCAAGTATGCGAAACGTAAGCCGCGGCTGAAAAATAACGGCTACCTCCATCGGGGTAACGGGTGGATGCGGATGTGGTTGTTCCCTCATCAACCTGTCTGCTTTTTGCCGCAGAGTACACCTGGTTAAATGCGCCTTCCAATCCGTAGCGTATTTCATGTTTTCCGATCTGTTCTGAAAGGTCTAAAAGTACCGAGGCCACATGCACCCGTTCTCTCCTTTCCGTAAGCCAGGGTGAATCAAGGCGGCGCGTATTTCGGCTTTCTTCAATCCATTGGTAGGCCAGGGTCAATTTTCCTTTTTCTGCCAAACGGCTTCGGCCGAATTGCAGGGAGTAGGAGGCCAGTCCTCTTTTTTCGGGTCCGTAATACCAGGCCGCGAATCTGGGCTTTCCTGATTCATCCGACTCCGAAAGGCGGTCATACCGGTTCACATTGGATGATGCCGAATATTGCAGGTTAATGCCGTGTTTTATGTTTCTTTTACCTTTTATCAGGAATTTTTGAAGCAGGTCGTATTGAAAATAGCCTGAGCCTTTTTGAAGGTTGGTGTTTTTATTGGGTACGATGCTGTCCCTGCCGTTAATCCGGCTCACCGAAAAGGTACAATCCCATGTATTCCCCAATTCAGGGCGTCGGATATTGCCCTGCATCAGGTCGCCGAAGCGGGAAAAGGTTACCGAAGTGAGCGACCCGAATTTTTCGGTTCCCAGAGAAATGTCTGCGTGGCCCGTGATTTCGTGCATGGCCGAGCCATAACGAAGGAAGGCCGATCCCGAAGGTTTGATTTTTTTTCTGGATTCTGCCAGTTTCGGCTCTTTGGTAAACAGGTGAACCACACCCCCGAGGGCATCACTTCCGTAAACGACCGAGCCCGGACCGAAAACCACTTCGGCCCGTTCCAATAGGTTTTGGTCTACACGGAGTACATTTTGAAGGTGCCCGGTTCGGTAAATCGCATTATTTAAGCGCACCCCATCAATCACCAGAAGCACCCGTGAGGCTTCAAAACCACGGAGTACGGGGCTGCCTCCGCCAAGTTGACTTTTTTGTACGAAAAGCTGTCCTGTCTGCATGAGCATTTCCGCGGTGGTGGGCTGATTCATCCTTTCCACATCTTGCGCTTTGATTACCTCAATCTGCATGGGAGCATCTTCTTTTTTTTCCTCAAAGCGGGAGGCGGAAATGACGATTTGGTTCAGCAGCAGGCTTTTTTCAGTAAGTAGAATGCGGTATTGTCGACCGGCCCGAAGTGCGTTTATTGAAATTAGTTTTTCATCAAACCCCAATCCGCTTATTCTTACTGATTCGGAAGAGTCTGCCGCAGATAAGTCCGCCCGTCCTTTGGCATCCGTGGTGGTTTGAAATTTCCCCGAAAATCCCGTGATATGTAAACCCGGAATAGGCCTGAGGCTTGTTTTTTCCAGCACCGTAATAATCTGTGTGCTGCCTGAAAAAGGAATCAGTAAAAATAAGACAAGGAGAGCAGGGCTTCTCTTCATTCTTTTGTAAGCGACAGGATGGCGTCCTTAGGGTTATCTGATTTGAAAACATAATTTCCCGCAACCAACACGTCAGCTCCCGCGGCATAAAGCGCCGGAGCGTTCCGGTCGTTCACGCCTCCGTCCACTTCTATGAGTGCCTGCGAACCGGTCTGTTTTCGGAGCAAATCCGCTTTTTCTACTTTCTGCAATGTTTCGGGTATGAATTTTTGTCCTCCGAATCCTGGATTGACGGACATAATCAGCACCAAATCCAGCAGCGGAAGAATTTCTTCAATGGCAGAAACCGGGGTATGGGGGTTTAGGGCAACACCGGCTCTGGCTCCGCTTTTTTTGATGAGCTGAAGCGCACGATGCAGATGAATTTCGGCTTCATAATGTACTGTGATGATCTGCGCACCTGCTTCGACAAAAGCGGGGATATATCGGGATGGCTCCTGAATCATCAGGTGTACGTCCAATGGTTTTTTAGCGTACTTTTTGAGTACCTCCATGATTGGAAAACCAAAAGAAATATTAGGTACGAACAGACCGTCCATAATATCTACGTGAAACCAGTCGGCGGCCGAGTCGTTAATCATTTCTATATCTCGTTGCAGATTTCCGAAATCTGCCGACAGGATGGAGGGCGATGTCAGCTTTTTTCTCATGGCGCTAAGGTAATCATCGGACTTTGTAAAAAAGCAAAACCTTCCCCGAAAACGAAGAAGGTTTTACTCAAAGGGCAGACAAAATCAGCCTAAATAGGCCTTCAGGAGACGGCTGCGCGATTGTTGTTTCAGACGGCGCAGGGCCTTCTCTTTTATCTGGCGCACACGTTCCCGTGTGAGTTCAAATTGTTCTCCGATTTCTTCCAAAGTCATGGAGGGTCTTCCGTCCAATCCGAAAAACAAGCGGATTACATCGGATTCGCGTGGAGTAAGAGTAGCCAACGTCCGCTCAATTTCCTTACGAAGCGACTCATAAATTAATGATTCATCGGGGTTGGGAATATGGTCGCTTCTCATCAGATCAATCATAGATCCTTCTTCTCCTTCCGAGATGGGGGCATCCATGGACAGATGTTTCAGCGAACTGTTCAATCCTTCCCGCACATCTTCTTTCCCAAGCCCCAGCGCTTCAGCAAGTTCTTCAGCCGTAGGTTCACGTTCGTTTTTCTGTTCTAAATCGGAAAACATCCGGTTAATTTTATTAATATTCCCGATTTTGTTCAGCGGCAGCCTTACGATGCGGGCCTGCTCCGCCAATGCCTGAAGAATGGATTGACGGATCCACCATACCGCATAGGAGATGAATTTGAATCCGCGGGTTTCGTCAAACCTTCTGGCTGCTTTAATCAAGCCTACGTTACCTTCATTGATGAGGTCGGAAAGGCTTAATCCCTGATTTTGATACTGTTTGGCCACGGACACCACAAACCGTAAGTTGGCATTCACCAGCCGTTCTAACGCACGCTGGTCCCCCGCCTTAATTTTTCCGGCCAGTACTACTTCTTCCTCAATCGAAATCATAGGCATTTTGCCTATTTCCTGCAGATACTTATCCAAGGACTGCGTATCCCGGTTGGTTACTTGTTTGGCAATTTTCAGTTGTCTCATTTTGGTTAATTTTGATAAGTGCCTTGTATACGCAAAGAATTGAATCCGGGTTTCAAATGGATACGTTTTTTTTCAGTTTCAATTTTTTAGCTAGATGGTTTATCTTTTTGAAAAAAATAATTAATTGAAAATTAATAAATTGTAAAATCAGTTCGGTTATTTGGTAACTTATCATTTTGATATTTCGTAAATAATAGGCATCAGTTTCAATTGATTTTTTACTTTTGTTTATTAAACATTAAAATTAGTCAGCCTATAGAATATACCGCTACTTGTCAATAACCGGCCGAAAGGTCATCAACAAACATACGCTATGAACACGAAGTTGATGTGTGACAAGGAGTTGGTATCTGAGTATATCAAAGGCAATCAGGCCTGTTTTTCCGTTCTGATGGAAAGACATAAATCCAAGGTGTTTTCCTACATCTATATGATGGTAAAAGACCGGGCCGCTTCCGAAGATCTTTTCCAGGATGTTTTTATTAAAGTAATCCATACCCTAAAAACAGGGAAATACAATGAAGAGGGTAAGTTTCTTCCCTGGGTGATGCGGATTTCGCATAACCTGGTGATTGACTACTTCAGGAAAGAAAAGAAAATGCCTAAGGTAGGTAATTCGGGCAAAGATGACTTTGATATTTTCAGGGTCATTCGAATTACGGACCAGAATGTGGAAGACCGCATGATACGCGATCAGGCAGGGCAGGAAGTACGTCGTTTGATCAATCGTTTGCCCAAAGAGCAAAAGGAGGTATTGCTGATGCGGCATTACGGTGAGTTGAGTTTTAATGAAATTGCCGAACAGACCAATGTGAGTATCAATACTGCATTGGGAAGGATGCGCTATGCACTCATTAATATGCGCAAAATGATGGAATCTTCGACAGCCAAAATGCGCGTGTAATCAAAATGGTTTGAAAAATTTAAAAAGCCGGTTATACTAACCGGCTTTTTTTTTCGTTTTGATTGCATAAATAAAAACGGCGCATGGTAAAACCTTCTACTCCTTTTATTTCTGATTATGTTTTGTCCTTGGTCTCGGTAAAAGAAAATCTTTTGCCCGGCAAGTACAGCATGCTGGTGGTGATGGGCTATTCCTCGGCTTTTCACGTAATGCCGGGAATTCTGTTTCCACGGTATGAAATGATTTTAAACTAAAAAAGGCTGTCGGCAGACAGCCTTTTTTAGTTTAAGCATTAAAAAGGAAGA
>JBIJBG010000057.1:0-10074 GCA_044345355.1 Flavobacteriales bacterium | reverse complement strand
CCGGGTGAGCTGAAGTCTGGCGCAGGTGACTGGGCAACGGGGATTTCTCTGACGGGCATTTCTGCCGGGGCTGAAGTGGACGGAGATGGTGTATTATCTGACTTATTGCCTAATAATTGTACTTCTCTCACCCGCACGGTCAGCGACGCTCCCGTACTTCCATCTCCTTTGGGGTAGGTTCTTACATCCGGATTTCCCTCTACAAAAACCTGTGTGCCTTTGGTAAGGTAGGGCAATACGGCCGTCCGCTCTGTCCAATAGGCGCATTCGGCCCATACGGTGCGCTCCTGATCGTTACCCGCGTTGTCTTTGTATCTTTCAGAGTGTGCTACCGAAAAATTAATCACATTTTTTCCATTTACCTGATTTAATGTGGCATCCTTTCCTATTCGTCCGATAATTTGAAGTTTAATCATGTTTATTCAGTTTAGTGGGATAAAGATAGAAAAAAGTGCTTATTCGTGGCGGAGGGCTTCCACCGGATCCAGCCGGCTCGCTTTTAGCGCAGGATATACGCCGGCCAATATGCCGACCAGAAAACACAATACCACGGCTATCATGATCCATAACCATGGAATGACGAAAGTGCCACCCATAAAGAATGTCAGTGAATTTCCGTTTAAAATACCGAGAACAATACCCAGTGCTCCCCCAATCTGACAGATGAGAATGGCTTCTGCCAGAAATTGCGCCAGAATGCTGTTTCGCTTGGCTCCAAGTGCTTTTCTTACCCCAATTTCCACGGTACGCTCATTTACGGAAACCAGCATGATATTCACTAATCCGGTAACGGCCCCCAGCAAAGTAATCAGCCCGATGACCACGGCTCCGATGGCCAGACTGTCTGTCATGTTCAGGATGGAATTAATCAGACTGTCGCTTCGCTCAAATTCAAAATTTGGCTCTGAATTTACAGGCACTCCCCGTATGGCCCTAAATAGTCCTTCTGCTTCCAGAATGCCCGGATCCATGAGGGTTGCTTTGGGCAGAAGTACATTTATGGTGTAGGATGTACCGGGGCCTGCATAATAGGCTCTCAGATTCGAAATGGGAATGATGGCTGACCGGTCCCTGCCGGTATTGATACCCGAGCCCGATTTTTTGAGAACACCTACCACCAGATACCGCCGGGTTCCCAGGCTGATGAATTTGTCTACCGGATTCACTCCATTAAATAAGGCGCCTTCAATGTCTTCCCCGATAATAATCACATCGGCGCCTGACTGAAGTTCATCGTTAGAAAAATTTCGGCCTTTTTCAATTTCAAATCCGCCGGTGGCCAGATAGTTTTCGTCACCTCCGGAAACCGGGATATTGGGCTGCGTTTTTTCTTTTCCATATTGTATGATTCCCGTGGCGGTGGCAAAACCGGAAATGGAGATCTGGGAAGGAAATGAATATCGGTCTTTAAAGGCTTTTGCTTCTTCGAAGCTGATAACGCGGTTGGGAATTTCGCGCCGGGCATGTCTGCGGGGTCTTCCGCCCATGTTTTGTTTGTTTTGGATGATGAATGTATTCGAACCCAAAAACTGAAAAGAAGTATGGATATTTTGTTCGAGCACGCTGATGGTCGTGAGCATACCCACCAATGCCATTATGCCGAAAGCGATGATGAGTATGGTGAGTATGGTGCGCAACAACTGTCCGCGGATGGAGCGGAGTGCGATGTCAATATGTTCCAGAAGTTTTTTCACGGCTTCCCAAAGGTAAGGCCCTTTGGTCATCATGAAACCAAAATTCGATAAATCGGACTATTTTTTAGCCGAAGGCCTGTTATTCCGTTTTCTTAAAACCCAGTGACAGGGAATTTACGCAGTAGCGCATCCCCGTTTCAGTGGGCCCGTCATCAAAAATATGCCCCAGGTGGCCCCCGCAGCGGGCACAAACAATCTCGGTGCGGATCATGCCGTGTGAGAAATCCCTGATCTGTTTGATTTTTCCGCCTTCCAATTCACGGTCAAAACTGGGCCATCCGCAATGGCTGTCGAATTTCATGTCCGAGCTGAAAAGTTCGGCGCCACATCCGCCGCAGGTGTAGATTCCTTTTTCTTTGTGATACAGGAATTGACCCGTGCCCGGTCTTTCGGTACCCTTCATGCGAAGCACACCATATTGTTCGGCGGAAAGCCTTTCTTTCCATTCGGCTTCCGTTTTGGGTATTTGCCCCTCGGGCAGTTGTTCTTTCATGGCAGTTTTGTTTGGTGAATTATTTTGGCTTTGGCTGCATCCTGAGAATGAAATAAGCAAAATAAAATAAATCAGGCGTTTCATGAGATTGTTTCGCAATTTTATGAGATGCGTTTTTATTATTTTTCAACAAACGGCGGGAAAACCCGTCCCGACTTTTACATTTGTTTCAAAATAAACGCGTGTCCGACTTTATTGTTTCAGCCCGAAAGTATAGACCTTCCGCTTTTGAAAGCGTGGTGGGGCAGGAGCATATTACCGGTACACTTAAAAATGCCATCCGATCCGGAAAGGTGGCCCATGCCTTCCTTTTCTGCGGACCGCGCGGAGTAGGTAAAACCACCTCGGCCCGAATTTTGGCCAAAATGTTGAACTGCCTTCAGCCCGGAGCTGATTTGGAGCCTTGCAACAACTGTGAATCCTGCATTTCATTTAATACAAGCCATTCATTCAATATACACGAACTGGATGCGGCCAGTAATAATGGTGTGGATGATATCAGGACTTTGGTGGAGCAGGTGCGGATTCCACCTCAAATAGGCAAATACAGCGTGTACATCATTGACGAGGTTCACATGCTGTCTTCCGCGGCATTCAATGCATTTTTGAAAACGCTGGAAGAGCCCCCTCCACATGCCGTTTTTATTCTGGCCACGACAGAGAAACATAAGATTCTGCCTACGATTTTGTCGCGGTGTCAGGTGTACGATTTTCACCGTATTTCTATTGAAGATATTGCCAAACACCTTGCCCACATTGCCCAGGTGGAAGGTGTTCAATTTGATTCCGATGCCCTGCACATCATCGCTCAAAAAGCCGACGGTGCGCTGCGTGATGCGCTGTCCATTTTTGACCGGATGGTTACGTTCACTTCGGGGAATTTATCTTACGCTTCGGTAATCGATAATCTGAATATTTTGGATTATGATTACTATTTTCAGATTACGGATTTGGCCCTAAATGAAGATTATCAGGGACTGCTCCTGCTTTACGACCAAATTTTGGATAAAGGCTTTGAGGGATCTCATTTCAACGGAGGTCTTGCCGAGCATTTCCGCAATCTTTTGGTCAGCCGCGATCAGAAATCGGCAAAACTATTGGAGGTAGGGGAAAATGCAAAGGTGAAATACATTGAGCAGGCCACCAAAACTGAGCCTTCCTGGCTTATGGATGCGTTGCGTCTGAGTGTGAAAACAGATTCGGACTATAAAACATCCGGCAATCGTCGCCTCGTCATTGAGTTGATGTTGCTTCAGCTGGCCAACTTAAAAAAAAAAGCATTGACTTCGATTCGGAAATAACTGATTTGTCGGACAGCGATTCGGCCCTTCCTCTTCCGAGTGGATCTTCTCCTATACGTATTTCAGGCTCACCGGGTGCAATAAAGCCCATAACCGTGTCCATCAACCCGGACAGGGTGCTAAAAAACACTCCGACTGCAAAAACAGAAAAAGCGGATGAGCCGGCCCATGAAGAGCTGTCCGTGGAAGAGGCCAAGCAGCTTATTCCTCTATCCTCCGCCTTGTCGGATTATGTTCAGGGACTCAGCGGACAGAAAAAACATAATCTGCATACTATCTGGCACGGCTGTCCATACCGTGTGGAGGGGCAATTCATCAACATTACCGTAACCAATAAAATTCAGGAATCTCTCTTATTGCAGGAAAAGCAGGATATGTTGGAGTTGTTACGCGGCCTCACCGGAGAAAAGAATCTTGACCTTTTGGTGAGTCTTGAATTACCTCCTGAGCAGGCCGGCGTAAAATACATGACCAATAAAGAGCGGTTTGATAAAATGGCGGAACAAAATCCCCTGCTGGGCCAACTGCAGGAATTGCTTGGATTCGACGTAGATACGCCCATTTGATTCCATTATCCGTATTTTTAGTTGCCTTTTTGCTCAAACTACGCTTTCCTACGTTTGATTTTTTTTCATTTTTGAGGAAAAATAGGGCAGAGGGCAAAAAAATAGTACCTTTCCCCGATTGAAAGCGAGTATGAGAAGAATTCTATCCCTTGTGCTGATTTGTTTTTCAGCCTCAGTTATGGCCCAGGTAAAATATGCCGGGCGTGTTATTGATGAAAAAACCAAACAACCGGTGATCGGTGCCAACGTGATTATCAAAGGAACTACTACGGGAGCTCCTACCGACTTGGACGGAAATTTTTCCGTAAGCACATCTCAGAAGCCGCCTTTGGTTTTTGTGGTGAGCTCACTGGGTTATACCAAAAAGGAGTTTCAGGTGACTGCCGTTTCCGAAAAGTTGGAATTTTCCCTGAAATCGGATGATGTGTTTCTAAAAAGTATCGAAATTGAAGATACCCGGATTACCCAAAAGCAGCAGGAGGCAGCGCTTACCGTGGAAAGTATGGACCTGATCGGGATTAAGGAAACGCCCTCGGCGAACTTTTATGAAGGATTGGGTTCCTTGAAAGGAGTGGACGTAACTTCGGCCAGTCTGGGTTTTAAGGTCATCAACACGCGCGGTTTCAACAGTACCTCACCCGTACGTTCGCTGCAGGTAATTGACGGGGTGGATAATCAGTCTCCCGGGTTGAATTTTTCACTCGGCAATTTTCTGGGAGCTTCAGAATTGGATATCAAAAAAGTGGATCTGATTCAGGGTGCTTCTTCCGCATTTTACGGACCCAATGCCTTTAACGGGGTAATTGCCATGGAAACGAAGAGCCCGTTTGAGTTTACGGGAATGAGTCTTTCGGCCAAAATAGGGGAACGTAATCTGTTTGAAGGGGTAGGCCGCTGGGCACAAAAGTTTCAAAACAAGGCCGGTGTGGACAAATTTGCCTACAAAATTAACGTGATGTACATGCGGGCCGACGATTGGGAGGCCACCAATTATGAACCGGCCACGGACAGCCAGACAGACCGTTTTAATCCCTCAGGCTATGATGCGGTGAATATATATGGAGACGAAGCCATAGCACGGGGCTATGATTTCTACACTGAAAAGGCAACCAGACGAAACTTTCCGGGTTTGGGATTCATTTATCGAAATGGATATCGGGAAATCGACGTGGTAGAATATAAAACTGAGAATTTAAAAGCCAATGTGGCTTTACACTATATGCTGACTAAAAAGGTGGAGATGATTGCAGCCTCCAATTTTGCTTTTGGAACTACCGTTTATCAGGGAGAAAACCGATATAGTCTGCGGGATATTTTGTTCTTTCAGAATCGCTTAGAAATCCGTCAGAAAGATAAGTTTTTCGTAAGGTTTTACGCTACCAATGAAGATGCCGGAAATACCTATGATGCCGTGGTGGCGGCAACGCTTTTGCGTGACATGAGCATGCCTTTGCAAAATTATAATCTTCAATACCGTCAACTATGGCAAATATTGGGATTCCGTACTCAAGCACAATCTTTGCCTGGAATGGCTAACGGTCCGTTACCCTCTTATGATTTTGAGCAGGCGCAAGCTGTGTTGAATTTTTACAATGACCGCCTCAACGACTGGCATCAAATAGTTCGTGACTCGGTTAATAATGTTACGAACCCCAATTCCGGATTTCAGCCGTATTTTGAGCCGGGGTCTGAGCGTTTCGATACCGCTTTCGGTGGGATAACTAACCGGCTTTTGGGGCAGGGCGGTGCCCGTTTTTTTGATCGGTCTGCCCTGTATCATGCCCATGGAGAATATAAATTCAATGCCTGGAGAAACCGCCTTGAGTTTACCGCGGGAGCGAATTTCCGTTTATACGCCCCTAATTCCCAGGGTACTATTTTCAGCGATACGGCGGGAACGCGGATTTATAATTTTGAGGGTGGTGTTTATTTCGGAACGGAGCTGAAACTGGAAAAAGTGAAAATCAGCCTCACCAACCGGGTAGATAAGAACATCAATTTTCCTTTTCTATGGTCGCCGGCACTGTCGTTTGTGTACACCCCCCAAAAGGAGCATACGCTTCGGTTGTCACTTTCCTCGGGTGTACGGAATCCCACCCTGGCCGATCAGTACCTGAATTACTTCGTAGGCAGGGCTACACTCAGAGGAAATATTAATGGATTTGATTCCCTGATTACCGTTGAATCGTTAAGAAACTTTGTCAATACGTCTAATTTTGATACGCTTCAATATTTTTCAGTAGATCCTGTAAGGCCTGAACGGGTATGGACGGCCGAGATCGGTTACCGCGGAACGCTTTGGAAGAGATTGTATGTTGATTTCAGTGCGTATTACAGCTTTTACCAAAACTTTATCGGATTTAAAATCGGAGTTGATGCCGAATTTGATGCCTTGTTTAATCCCACGACCATTAATGTTTACCGGGTTTCTACAAACAGCCGCGACATTGTGCATACGCGCGGAGCCTCCATTCAATTGTCCTATTTCTTTAAAAAGTATTATTCATTGAATGGAAACTACACCTACAATGAGCTTGACCGGAGGGGAAGTACGGATCCTTTGATCCCTGCGTTTAATACCCCCCGTCATAAATTCAACGTGGGTATCAGCGGCCGCGACATTCAGATGAAACTGGGTAAGCTCAAGTTGAACAATTGGGGCTTTAACATCAATTACAAATGGATAGAGGGATTCCGTTTTGAAGGCTCTCCCCAGTTTACGGGGTCCATACCCACTTACGATATGTTGGATGCGCAGATAAACTGGAATTGGAAGAAACCGGGCATTACCTTTAAACTGGGGGCTCAGAATTTATTGAATAACAAAGTCTTCCAGGTCTATGGAGGTCCGAGGGTGGGACGTCTGGCTTATTTCTCCATTCAGTTCGACCAACCGGATTGGGGTTCGGGAAAAAATCGTAAGAAAAAGTAAATCATCACCAATAAAGTGTAAATTTGAAATCGTTTAGTAAATAACAAGTTAAATCAAAACAACAAATCATGAAAAAAGTCCTACTTTTTGCTTTAGGAGCGGTTGCTTTCGGCTTTACCGCAAAGGCACAGGTACGCTATGTAGATGAGGTATTCACTAGTGTGGATTTCTCCTTCGGTACCGTGTACGGCCAAAACTATCATTTTGTTCCGTTGCACGATTCTCCATTGAATCCTACGGTTCCTCCGGGTCCTTTATCAGCCTACGGGAGATGTTGAAACTGAGCGTCCGCTCGTAATTATTCTTCACTCAGGTAATTTTCTTCCCCGCTATATCAACCGCAGCGCCACAGGTGATAAAGGTGATAGTGTGATTGTGGAATTGGGTAATCGTTTTGCCAAGCGTGGTTATGTTGCCGCAACTCCCCGTTACCGTTTGGGTTGGAATCCGACCAGTTCAGATCCCATTACCCGGGTACGTACGTTGTTGACTGCCGTTTACCGTGCCATTCATGATGTACAGACCTGCGTTCGCTTCTTCAAAGGCAATGCATCTACCTACAAAATTAACCCCAACAAAATCGTTGTTATGGGTGTAGGATCAGGCGGTTATGTTTCCAACGCATACGCTACCTTGGACAAACAGGCAGAAACTGCCCTTCCTAAATTCCAGGATGATTTGGGGAATTCAGTGATAGATACCCTCATCTGGGGTAACGTAAACGGAATAGGCGGTACTTGGAACAACTACAACCATGCCGGCCAATCTAACAGCGTTTCTATGTGCATCAACCTGGGCGGAGCTTTGGGTGATATCAGCTGGATGGAAGGCGGAGAGGTTCCTACTATCGGATTCCACTGCTGGAAAGACATTTTTGCTCCTTATGACAGCGGAACCGTTGTTGTACCTACTACAGGAGATCCTGTTGTAGATGTTCACGGAACCCGTCAGATGGTTAAAAAAGCCGTTTCCCTGGGTAACAATGACCTCTTGCTTAATGCCAACTTTACAGACGCTATTTCTGCCCGTGCTTATTCTTTAAACGTAAAAGCACAGTATGAAGGTCTTTTTGAATTCCGCACGCCGCAAACTCCTGCCGGTTTGGAACAGGGTTCTCCCTGGGATTGGTGGGATTCTACCACAGTTGTGGCTACGGCTACCATCTTAGGATTGCCAAATACAGGGACCGGCGCCAACGGTTCGCCTAACAACCTGCACCTCTCCGGTTTGCTTACCAATCCGGACATGTCGGCTGCAAAAGGCCGCCTGTATGTGGATACGATTATGAATTTCTCTTGTCCGCGTATCGCTACAATACTCGGCTTGGTTGATGATTTCAATATTTCCGAAAATAACCAGGAGTCTTCTTTCGTTTTCGTTTTCCCGAATCCGGTTTCTACCGATTTCAGCGTTACCATTCCTAATGGATTGATTCGTCAGGTAACCGTTACCGATCTTACCGGCAAGGTGGTTCGTGTATTCAACAACCTGAATTCAGGAACAACCGTATTGGAGCGTGGAACTATTCCCGCCGGTATGTACATTCTGGATGTAAATACGAATACCGGGCGCTTCAGCCGTCGGGTGGTATTTAAATAATCACTCGGATAACTATATCTTTTCATGGGCTGTTCCTTACGGAGCAGCCCATTTTTATTTTCTTTGTACCGTGACGCGCAGAGCCATATTCATCTTTATTTTGGTTCATTCTTTTGCCGGACTTTTTGCCCAATTGAGTGCGGTAAAGTCCTACACCATAAAGAAAGCGGATTCGGAGATCAGGGTTGACGGGATTTCGGCGGAATCTGTATGGGCTACAGTTCCCTTTGCGGAAGGTTTTCGTATGATGTTTCCTGCGGACACGGCCGATGCCACCACCCAAACCCGGGTTAAACTCTTGTATGACGGGGAACATATTTATGTATATGCGGAATGTGATAAGCATAAGGGATCCCGGTATGTGATTACTTCTCTAAAACGCGATTTTGCGCTCACTTCCAACGATGCATTCAGTGTGTACTTTGATACCTTCGGTGATTACATCAACGGCTTTCGTTTTTCCGTAAATGCCTATGGTGCTCAAGAGGAGAGTTTGTTGCAGAACGGAGGTAATTGGGGCGATGAGTTTCGTTGGGATAATAAATGGTGGAGCGCGGTGAAGCGCCATGAAACCGGATGGACTCTTGAAATGAAAATTCCGTTCAAAACCCTCCGCTATAAGCCGGGAAACTTGAATTGGCGCGTAAATTTTGCCCGTACGGACGGACAGCTTAACGAACTTTCCGTCTGGAATCCGGTGCCGATGGTTTACTCGTTTTCTTCTTTATCTCATACGGGTAAGTTGGTTTGGGAAAAAGAGCCGCCGAAGCCGGGCCTTAATATGGCTATAATTCCTTACGCTCTGGGTGGGTTTAACCATGACTATCAAACCGGGAAAAGCCGTTGGAATTGGGGTGTGGGCGGTGATGCCAAAATTTCGGTTACACCTTCGCTCAATCTGGACTTAACCGTTTTGCCTGATTTTTCGCAGGTGGATGTAGACAGGCAGATTACCAATCTTACCCGATTCGGGTTGTTTTTTCCTGAACAGCGGCAATTTTTTATTGATAACAGTGATTTATTTTCCCGCTTCGGATTTTCTACGATCCGTCCCTTCTTCTCGCGAAGAATTGGCCTCCGGGATGGTTTGCCCGTTCCCATTTTGGGTGGTGCGAGGCTCAGTGGAAAAATAAACCGAAACTGGCGCATCGGCATTATGGATATTCAAACCGGAGGAGTGAAGGAAAAAGGATGGTTGCCTGAGAATTTTTTTACGGCTGCCGTGCAAAGGCAGGTTTTTGCGCGTAGCAACATCGGGCTTATTTTTGTTAACCGGCAGACATTTTCCAACGGTCGGTTCAGTCCGTATGATTACAATCGGGTCATCGGATTGGATTTTGATCTGGCATCCAAAGACAATCGGTGGACCGGAAAGTTTTTCTTTCATCACAGTTTTCAGCCGGGTACCTTGAAAGATTCCTATGCCCACGCATCATATCTGGGTTATAATGTGCGAAAGTGGTCCATTATGTGGAACCATGAATACGTA
>JBIJBG010000240.1:0-3435 GCA_044345355.1 Flavobacteriales bacterium | reverse complement strand
ACGGGTATCTTTTTGGCGGTTGGAGCCTAGTATTTCCTATAATATCTATCCCCAAAATTCATCCATTTTCTCCATTACTCCCGGATTTTACTGGAATTTTTATGCGGACAGTTCCTTCAGTGCCAATGATGTTACCTACAATCCTTTCCTTACGATTGAGTTTAAAAATTCAGCCTCTATTTCGTTCAATTATAACGAGAATTTTACCCGGCTTCTTTTTCCTTCGGATATCACAGGCAATATGGGCATTCCGCTTCCTGCGGGGGGGTATTCCTATCGTTCGGGTACCGTCCGTTTCAACAGTAATTTACGTAAACGTTTTAATGGCAATCTGCGTGTTTCTGCCGGTTCGTTTTTTAACGGCCGCATTGCCGGAATCAGCGGCGGGGTAAATTACCGGGTACAACCCTGGGGTAATTTTACGGTAGATTTTTCCTATGATTATGTAGAATTTCCCCAACCTTTCGGCATTGACCGTATTTTACTCATCAGCCCACGGCTGGAATTTACGCCAACCAATACATTGTTTATAACAGGTTTTTTGCAATATAACACACAGGCGCGCAACGTGAATTTCAATGCCCGCATCCAATGGCGATATGCTCCCATGTCAGATTTATTTTTGGTGTATACCGAAAATTACGGGAGCGATAAACTGAATATTTTGAATCGTGGAGTGGTGTTGAAATGCGTATACAGGTTTGAACCCAAATTTCGCAAGGCAAACAGCAAGAGAAAAGGTTCAGTTTAATGCTCTTTTACATGCAGTTGGGGTAAATGAGCCAGAAAATACTCCACGGCCTTTTCCACATTGCCGGTGAATGTCCCCCCGGCTGCATTTTTATGGCCTCCTCCGTTGAAGAACCGAGTGGCAAATTCGTTGACGGCGAAAGATCCTTTGGAACGGAAAGAAAGTTTGGTTAAATGTTCGTTTTGTTCGGTCAGCAAGACGGCCATTTTTATGCCTTCGATGGATAATGCCTGATTGACAAATCCCTCCGTATCGCCTTTTTGGTGATGAAATTCATTCATTTCTTTTTTGGAAAGGGCAATGTAGGCCGTTTCCAATTCGCGTATGATGGTGAGTTTTTCGAAAAGGGAAAAGCCCATCAGCCGCATTCGGTTAAGTGTATTGCTGTCGAATATATGGTTGATGACGGTCTGATGATCGGCCCCGGCACGGAATAATTCCCCGGCGGTAAAATGAGTGCCGGCATGGATGTTGTGCCGGAAAGTTCCGGTATCCGTGGCAAGGCCGGCATAGAGGCAGGTGGCTCCTTTGCTTTTAACGGTAATTTCGGGATAAAGCAGTTGGCAAAATTCGTAAATCAATTCGCTGGTGGAGCTCACTTCGGTGCGGTGATAGGCAAAGTCAAAGGATGAATCCGGGTGGGGGTGATGGTCAACCAGGATTTTGGGAACCTGAATTTTTTCGGCAACGGCACCGAGTTCGTCAATTCTTTTCAACGTATTAAAATCCAGAAAAAAAATCAAGTCTGTTTCTTCCAGAATTCGCATACAGGTTTTATGATGCTTGTCAAACAATTTGATGTTTTTTGCACCCGGCAGAAAATTCAGAAAATCGGGAAATGAGTCGGGAACGATAATGTTTGGTTTTTTGCCCAGGCGTTTGAGGAAAAATTTCAATCCCAGAGAGGATCCTATGGCGTCGCCGTCAGGATTTTTATGAGAGATAATCAGCGGATGTTCCGATTGGCTGATCAGGCGTTTTATCTGCTCCGTCACTTCCGGATTTTCTGCAGATATTTTCTTCATGTGTTTCATTTGTGTTGCTCAAAGGTATTATTTTATCCATTTAGCTTTGATGAATTTGTAGCTGCAATCAACCCTTGGATTGGGTGGGTTTGTCCGACTCGTTAAAAAAAACTACTTTTGCGCCTCCAAAAAACAGGAAAATGAAAGGAAACAGAACATTTACGATGATTAAACCCGATGCGGTAGAAGCCGGAAACATCGGCAACATCTTGGCCATGATTAACCAGGCGGGATTCCGGATTGTAGCTATGAAATATACCAAGCTTTCACCCGAGTTGGCCGGTCGTTTTTATGAGGTACATAAAGAGCGTCCGTTTTTTGGCGAATTGACGGACTACATGTCTTCTGGTCCCATTGTGGCCGCCATTTTAGAAAAATCCAATGCGGTGGAAGATTTTAGAAAATTAATCGGTGCCACCGATCCTGCCAAAGCAGAGGAAGGTACCATCCGTAAGCTGTTTGCAAAATCTATCGGTGAAAATGCCGTACACGGCAGTGACAGCGATGATAATGCTAGGCTGGAAGGCAGTTTCTTTTTCTCAGAATTTGAACGTTTTTAAATATTATCGTTTTAATTTTCAAGGTTCGGTTGGGTTTCCCATCCGAACCTTTTTTATTTTTAGGCCATGTCCGAAAGAGAAAATTTGACACGGTTTCTGCTTGATTTTGTTTCAGACCGGAGAAGGGAACTCCTCATGGAGAAGGCATTGCTGCGTACCAGGCACCTTACCGTGGCGGTTGAAAATCTGTATCAGGATCATAATTTCTCCGCGGTCATGCGTTCGTGCGATTGTTTTGGTATTCAGGATGTGCATGTAATTGAAAATAAATACAGCTACCGGATTAATGATGAAATCGCCTTGGGCGCAGAACAATGGCTTACCGTTAGGCGGTACAATCAATCTTCCGACAATACGCGTGCCTGCCTTGAATCATTGAAAAGTCGCGGGTATACACTTGTGGCCACCACACCGCATAAGAATGATATAAATCTGGAGGAATACGATTTTTCCAGACCTACGGCACTGCTATTCGGTACTGAAAAGGAAGGGCTTTCGTCAACCGCACTGGAAATGGCGGATACGTATATGAAAGTGCCCATGGTGGGTTTTACCGAAAGTTTAAATATATCTGTTTGTGCAGCGGTATGTCTGCATCATCTCTCCTGGAAACTTCGTCAATCCGAAATTCATTATTCACTCAGTGAATACGAATATTGGGAATTGTTGTATAATTGGGTAAGAACCTCCTTAAAAGATGCTGAAGGATTGGAAAAACGTTGGATCGAATTGCAATCGGCCCGTTAAAAAAGTCCGTTTATTTCTGCCTGAATGTTATTGATGATAAATCCGAGATCCTCCGGATTTTCGGGGAAATTGTTGTTATCCACGTCAATAATCAACAGTTTTCCGGCCTCGTACCCGTTGATCCAGTTTTCGTAGCGGTCATTCAATCTTTTCAGGTAGTCAATCCGTATGGAGTTCTCATAATCGCGTCCGCGTTTTTGTATGTTTCGTACTAAGGTAGGTACGGATGCGCGCAAATAAATGAGCAGATCGGGAGCTTTCAAAAATTGGGAAATAAGGTTAAATAAATCCTGATAATTATTAAAGTCCCGAGTGGTCATAAGTCCCATGGAGTGCAGGTTCGGGGCAAAAA
>JBIJBG010000235.1:0-3587 GCA_044345355.1 Flavobacteriales bacterium | reverse complement strand
TGGTCCGGTCCTGAATGATGTTTTTTCCGCTTCGGTGAATGTCAATAATCTGATCAAAGCGTTTATTTAAAAAGTAAACCTGCAGATTGAAAGACCATCTTTGCATATCGTCGTAAAAATCATTCAGGTAGGGATTATCATCTACTTCTTCAAATTGGGGTTCCCATCCGTAGTTCTTGGCCAGAAGGCCGGTAAGTGTCGTTTTTCCGGAACCTATATTTCCCGCAACCGCTATGTGCATCTCTCAATAGGATTAGTGTGTCGGTGTAAAGTTAATTGAATGATTTAAACTTAGAAGAAGGCGAACTAAAAAAATGGAGTGATTACCTTTTTTCCGAGAATGAAAAAACGGAAAGTTGGCCTTCCCGCGTGAGCACATAGAGCCTGTTTTTTTCAACGCGTACGCAGCGTATGTTTACTAGTGGCAAAGGAGCAGCCTGCTCTTTCATGGTAAGCAGATCCAAACTGATGAGCGAGTCGTTTCGGGTATAAAAAAGTTGCTTGTTCCAAACGGAAAAGGAGTCAAAACCGACCAGGGGAATTTGTTTCAGAAACCCGCCGAAGATGTCGAATTGAAAGATGCCAAATGCTGGATCATACATAAACAATCGGTTTTCTTTTTCCAGCATGCGGGTAGGCTTTAATTCTTTACCTGTGATCAGATTCAGATTTTTGATGCGGCGGTCAGGTTCACCGAATGCGTTAATGCGTACCAAGGTAAAGTCGGGCTGGTTGAATACCCAAAAACCGTTGTCGAAGGAAGAACATACGGCGGAGGTATTTTCTAGGTCGAGGTCATACAGATTGGTGGAAGTGAAGGTAGGATTCAACGTGTTGTCTAGGAAAATGACCTGTGAAAAGGTTTCATAAAACAGGGTGATTTTCATTGGGTTGGATACATCCAATGTTTTTATCGGACCGTATCTAAGTTCGCTGTATCTGCTGAACAAGGTATCTGAAAGAGTGAATTTTAAAATGGTACTTTCGTTCAGTACGTAATAATTTCCGAGAGGATCTGCTTCTAATGCCATGGCCCAAGGCAACCGGGTGGTTTTCAGCAACTGCACTTGTTGAGCCTTTAAAGTCCCGCTCCAAAACAAACAAAACAAAACAAAAGGATAAAATACGTTTAATCGGACACGCATCATCTAGGTGATTTAATTCTCCCGATTTCCATCAATTCTTCTACATAACGCCTGTCATTACTCAGCCTTGGAACTTTGTTTTGACCACCCAGTTTGTTCCGGTTTTTCATCCATTTCGAAAAAGTTCCCTGGGGAACGGAATGGATGACGGGTTCGCGGAGGGTCATGCTTCCCGTTCTCTTGGCTTCATAGTCGGAGTTCAATTTTTTCAGGGCTGAATCCAAGGCTTTTCCGAATGTGGAAATGTCGTTCGGCGCAGAAGTAAATTCAATGATCCACTCATGGGCACCTGCACTTTTTCCGTTCATAAAAACCGGTGCGGCGGTATATTCTGCAATCAGAGCACCGCTTTCGCGGCAGGCTTCCAGCAGGCCTTTTTCTGCATTTTCAATCATCAGTTCTTCTCCGAATGCATTGATGAAATGTTTGGTACGTCCGGTAATTTTTATTCGGTATGGCGATTTGGATGTAAAACGCACGGTATCTCCGATAAGGTAGCGCCACAGTCCGCTGTTGGTGGTTATTATCATGGCATAATTTCTGCCGATTTCCACATCTTCCAATGCGATCACGTGGAGGGGATTTTCGGCTTCTTCAGCCGGAACGAATTCATAAAAGATGCCATAATCCAAAAAGAGCAGCATGTCCTGTGCGTCGGCTCTGTCTTGAATGGCGAAAAAGCCTTCGGACGCATTGTAGGTTTCCAGATACATCATCCCGGGGTTTGGGAACAAGCGGGAAAATTGTTCTCTGTAAGGCTCAAAACTTACGGCTCCATGAATGAAAAGCTGCAGATTCGGCCAAATTTCATGAATATGTTTTTTCCCTGATTTCTCCAGCATGCGGTTCATCAAAACCAACATCCAGGAAGGTACGCCCGAAATGTTGGTTATGTTTTCCTTTATGGTTTCCTCTATGAGGCGTTCCATTTTTTCCTCCCAAACATCCATCAGGGCCGTTTTTTTGGAGGGTACCCGGAAGTAATCGGCCAACGGAGATATATTTTCAATGAGTACGGCTGAAAGATCACCGTATGTACAGTTTTGATTAATCGCATGAATGTTATGACTGCCTCCTAGAATAAGTCCTTTTCCGGTAAACAGTTTAGCCTCCGGCCGCCACATTCTGTATATGGTCAGGATGTCTTTTCCACCCTGATAATGGCAAGTTTCTAGCGCTTCTTTGCTTACGGGTATGAATTTGCTTTTATCTTCCGCGGTTCCCGATGTCTTGGCAAACCAACTGATTTTTGAAGGCCATAGAACATTTTGGGCTCCTTCCATCATGCGTTGTATATCTGCTTTGATGGTTTCATAATTATTTATGGGCATTCCTGCGGAAAATTGCGAATAGCCGGTCATGCGGTTCAATCCGTGTCTTTTTCCGTATTCCGTTTTTTTTCCAAAGCGGATGAGCGACTTGAGCGTCTTTTCGGTTTTAGCCGAGGTATCCTTATAGTGGTCTTCGATCCGGGCAATCCGGCCGTCAAGGAACGTATTGACGAGGAAGTTGATCATACCACCAGTTTCGACGAATGTACGACAAAAAAGAAAACCCCCAAATCGGAGGCTTTCTCATCAAACGGGGATCATCTGCTTCAGTATATTTCTATGGAGTAGGGCATGCGCGCCTGCACGCCGTTTTTTATGTTCATTTTTTTCACCTGAATCATTAATTTGTAATGGTCGGTGAGGAACGATAGTCCGGCTTTCTCTACAATATCTTCCGTTTTCTTTCCAAAGAATTTTTCCAATGATTTTTCATTTTCCGGGTATTCTGCCGTCTGATATTCGGATAACCCTGCTTTTTTAGCAGCTATTTCGATGGCCGTCTGCATGTCTCCGATTTCATCTACCAGGCCCAATTCTTTTGCTTTTCTTCCTGACCAAATGCGGCCTTGTGCAATGGCATCTACCTGTTGAGTGGTCATTCCGCGTCCGTCAGCCACGCGCTTAAGAAACGTTTGGTAGGTTTTGTTTACGCTTTTGGTCAGCACGGCTGATTCTATGTCGGTGAGGTCGCGGTTTGAGTTGTAAAAGTCCGCATTGCGGTTGGTGTTCACGGTGTCTGATTTCAGGCCTAATTTATCGTCGAACATTTCGCGGGTGTTTACCAAAAGACCGAATACACCTATAGAACCCGTAAGCGTGTTTGCGTCGGCGATGATGGAATCGGCATTGCAGGCTATGTAATACCCTCCGGATGCCGCATAATCTCCCATAGACACGATGACGGGCATTTTCTTTTTGGTAAGTTCCAGCTCATGCCAAATAATTTCTGAAGCTTGTGCACTTCCGCCCGGGGAATTTATGCGCAGCACCAACGCTTTGATGGTTTCGTCTTTCCTGATTTTTTGTAACGCATCCGACATGCCCTCGGAGCCAATGGTACTTTCATCTCCTTTGCCACCCTCAATGGAGCCGACGGCATACAACACTGCAA
>JBIJBG010000017.1:0-20866 GCA_044345355.1 Flavobacteriales bacterium | reverse complement strand
AGACATTTCAACTAATACAATTTTTCCATTTCTCGGTCCCCCGGAATACTTCTCAAACAAACAAATTGAGCCATTAGGAATTATTTTATTCATAGATTCACCTATGACTTTACAAGCGAAATAATCCTTTTTTAGGTTGGTTTCATTTTCAAGTTCAATATACTTTATGTTTTCAACCTGTTGTTGCGATGAAAATGTACCTGCTGCAATTTTAAGATCGTAGAAAGGAATTGTATGGTTATTTGGAATGTCTAGCAAACGAATCAATGGGATTTTGTGATCATCTGTATGTGCTTTTATAAATTGGGATAAATACTTATTTAAATTGTTATTAACTGCAAAAACATATGCCCCTTTTATCCCTCGAAGCAAAATTGTTTTATAAATATTGATGATATATTCTTTCAAAATAGCTTCATCAGTTATAGTGTTTTTACCAGCTTTATCCTTATAACGATCTTTGTAAATAACTAATTTGTTATTGTCAAAATCGTAATCAATTTCTGGTCCTATAATAACACCAACATAATTTAGGTCATACCCTTGTGTTGTATGAATGCACCCAACTTCATTTATTGAATTTGGTGAGTTCACCCAATCAACCGCCACGCTATTCCATTTTAGTTGAATATTGCCAATTTTTATGTCAAATTTTTTTTTGTCTTTTTTTGATATCCATTCCCACGCGTATCCAGCAACCAACCTTGAAAGACCCTCTGCCTTCTCTTTTAAATTAATTTCTTGTACAAGATCTTCGGGATTATCAAATAGTCTTAATTCAAAATCTAAAGACTTATAAGGAAATAATTCCTTAATGTTCGCATCGAATAAATTGTGTATGAAATTAACATAATTGATTCCACCCTTTGAACGAAACTGGGATTTTAAAGTTTCAATTCTTGTTGTTTTCTCTTTTTCAAGCGTGATAAATCTTTCTCTTGCTACGTCAGAAGGTTTTATTGATTGAAAACGGTCGTAAAAAATAAGACACTTGTTTGACTGATGTAAAACCCAATCAAGCTCTGAGCAGGTATGTTTGTCTAAACCAAATTTTTTAGAAGTAATATCAAAGGGTTTAAAATATGGACCAAGGTTTACTCGTTGCCTCAATCTATGTCCTTCATCAACAATAACCAAATCGTATTTCTTTTTTGCTAAGTCTGAGGGGCCTATTACCATATCAGATGATAGGCCTTTAATGTTTTTAAAAACTTTTGAAATGGTTTTTCGGAAAGATGACATCGGGATTACTAGAGCCATATTCATTTTAGCGTATTTCAACTTTACATTGTTGACTAATTTGAAAAGTTCTTCATCTTCCTCCTCAAAATCTGAAAAATTAAAGTCATCAAGGTTTGTCTTTAAAAGTTTAAAAATAAAAATGGCAAGTATAGATTTTCCTGTTCCAGCACCTCCTTGAATTAAACTAGTTTTAGTTTTATCATCTAAAAGACAAGTCAAAATCATTTTCAATCCAGAAATTTGTTCTGCTGATAATGATTTGTAGGGAGAATATTTAAATAAATCGGAATTGTCTATATGCTCTAATGAATGTCTTGCGATGCCAAGACCTCTTAATTCGTTCCATATATCTTTAAAAATATTCCAATAAATTTCTTTTTGTTGATAGTAACGATGGTTGGCTATACCCAAATTCCCATTTTGCAAGGTATAAATCCCATCTGCAGAAATGTATCTAATTAAATAAGATTCAAGATCTAACGCTGCGGACTTATTAAAAAGACCACTTAAAACGAGATGCACTTTTGTGTTTTTCTGTTTTTGATCGTTTTTCGAATGTGTATTAAGGCGTTTAAGTACATCAGTAGTCTCGCCAACATATGCCTCTTGAGATTTATTATTATTAAGGAAATAAACAATTGGCCAAGACAAAAAGTCTCTGTGGTTTTCAATCAATTCAGCTTCGATATTAGAATTGAAATCGTATTGATATATAGAGAAGTCCTTTTGCATTTATAAATCTGTGTATTTGTCAGCTTTACCTTTAGCTTTGTCAACAGGGTATTTTGCGTTGTTCTTTTTGATTTTATCTTTAATTATTTCGAAAGGATCTAAATCATGCTTATCAGCCAACAAAAATGCAAAAGATAGTATATCAGCTAACTCTTCTTTAATTTTTTCTATGCTCACATTTTCGCTTTCGGGCTTTTCTTTCCAAAGAAACAATTCATTTAATTCTGATGCTTCAATGGATATAGCCAAGGCTAAATTTTTAGAGTCATGAAACTGTTGCCAGTCTCTATCATCTCTAAATTTCAAAAGTTGAGATACCGTCTCTTTATATTTGGTGTCCATATTTTGTGGAGTATTATTTCAATTTTTATTATTCATTTTTTGTCTGTAAGGGTGACAGCTAACATGTTTATACCCCTGATAAAACGCCCCATATACAACACCCCTTTGTCGGATAAACCTGAGAATCGTCAGGGTTTATTTTTCTCCACCTGCCTGAGCCAAAAATAAAAATCCCTGCTCCCATTTCCAAATTTTTGGGTAACCAGGCGCCAATCCGGGAAATACCTCTGAAATCAGCCCGTAATTTCTGCCGTGCGGCAGGGTAAGATTCCAAGGGCATCAATGCGCCGCCAGCCAGTTGGTTCCCACGCCGGTTTCGGCTTCCAGCGGTACTTCCAGACTCACCGCCGTTTCCATTTTTTCCCTTACCAATGCGGTCATTTCATCCACTTCCTCCTTATGGCAGTCAAACACCAATTCGTCATGCACCTGCAAAATCATGCGGGAACGGAGCCTGCGTTTCTCCATTTCTGCATGCACCTGAATCATCGCCATTTTAATGATGTCCGCCGCCGTGCCCTGAATGGGCGCGTTGATGGCGTTACGTTCCGCAAAACCGCGTACGGTGAAATTGGCCGAGTGAATGTCTTTTAAATACCGCCTCCGGCCCGTGATGGTTTTTACAAATCCGTGTTGGCGTGCGTATTCCACGCTGTCGTTCATGTATTTTTTAATGTTCGGGTAGGTGTTGAAATAGTTTTCGATGATTTCAGCCGCTTCGGTCCGCGAGATGTTTACCCGCTGGGAAAGGCCAAACGCCGAAATGCCGTAAATGATGCCGAAATTCACCGTTTTTGCGGCAGAACGCTGGTCACGGGTCACTTCAGACGGATCAATTCCGTAAAGCCGGGCAGCCGTGGCGGTATGAATATCCATTTGGTTGCGGAACGCTTCAATCATGTTTTGTTCCCCGCTCAGCGAAGCGATAATGCGCAACTCCACCTGAGAATAGTCGGCACTCAGCAACACATACTCCTCATTTCTGGGCACGAAAGCCGACCGGATTTCCTTGCCGCGCTCGGTACGCACCGGAATATTCTGCAGGTTGGGATTGGTGCTGCTGAGCCTTCCCGTGGAAGCCACGGCCTGATTAAACTCGGTGTGGATACGCCCGGTAAGCGGATGTATCAGCCGGGGCAGCGAATCTACATACGTGCTTTTCAGTTTTTGAAGTTCCCTGTAGTTTAGTATATGATCTATTACCGGGTGCTTGCCAGCCAGTTTGGATAAGGTTTCCTCATTGGTGCTGTATTGTCCCGTGCGCGTTTTTTTGGCCTTCGGATCCAACTTCAGCCTGTCAAACAAAATTTCGCCCAGTTGTTTCGGAGATGCAATGTTGAATTGGATACCCGCCGCATCGAAGATTTCTTTTTCGGCTTCTTTCGCCTCTTCGGTAAAACGGTCGCTCAATTTTTTCAGCACTTCGGTATCTACCTTTACGCCTTCCCGCTCCATGGCGGAAAGCACAGGAACGAGGGGAATTTCAACCGTTTCAAAAACAGGGCGGGTTTCCGTTTCGTCTAAACCCGGGTAAAAAAGATTTTTCAGCTGAAGGGTAATGTCGGCATCTTCGCAGGCATAGGGCGCAATTTTCTCCAACGGCACATCGCGCATGTTGCCCTGCCCGTCCCCCTTTTTACCGATGAGCGTTTCGATGGAAACCGGGTTGTAATGCAGATACGTCTGCGCCAAAAAATCCATGCCGTGCCTCATGTCGGGTTCCAGCAGGTAATGGGCCAGCATGGTATCGAAAAGAGGCGGAGCCACATGAATGCCGTAATTCGCCAACACCCCGAGGTCGTATTTCAGGTTTTGTCCGGTTTTCAGCCTGTCGCGATTTTCCAATGCCGGCGCGAAAAGCCGAATAAGCTGCAGGGCCTCGTTTCGTTCGGCGGGAAATGGAACATAGAACGCTTCGCCCGGAGTGAAGGAAACGGCCAGACCCACCAACTCGGCACGCAGCGTGTCGGTAGATGTGGTTTCCGTATCGAAGCAAAAATCTTCTTTCATCATCCGCTCGGCCAGTCGGGTGGCAGCTTCACGGGTTTCCACCGTTACGTATTTTGCGTTCGTATTTTCCAAAGTTTCAAATGTGGACACTTCCTGTGCTTCCGGAACTTCATCAAACAGCCCGCCTTGTAACGAAGGAGCCGGCTGAGGCGCCGCTTTTATTCCGGCATTCAGTTCTTCGCCGAATACCCGTTTATTCAGGTTGCGGAATTCCAGTTCAGCAAACAGGGCATTGATTTTTTCCTTGTCTAATCCGTCAATGCGGAGTGCCTCCTCATCCCATTTTACGGGAGCATCTAAGATAACTGTGGCTAATTGTTTGGACAAGATGGCCAACTCGGCTCCCTGTTCCACTTTCTCCTTCAGCTTGATGGAAAGCTTATCTGTATTGGCCAGCAGGCCCTCCACCGATCCGAATTCCTTTAGAAACTTCAGCGCCGTTTTTTCGCCCACGCCGGGAATACCGGGAATATTATCTGCGGAATCACCCATCAATCCGAGCAAATCGATTACCTGCAAAGGGCTGTCCACATCAAACTTCTCGCATACTTCCTTGACGCCCAAAACTTCATCCGGATTCCCCATGCGTCCCGGCCGATACCACAGAATTTTCTCCGTCACCAGCTGGGAAAGATCTTTATCGGGCGACATGATGAACACGGTAAAACCTTCCTTTTCGGCTTTCTGCGCCAGCGTACCGATTACGTCATCGGCCTCATATCCTTCGCAAACCAGCAGCGGAACGTTGAAGGCTTCGAGCAGCCGTTCAATGTAGGGCAGTGAGTTTTTGATATCCTCCGGCATTTCCTGCCGGTGGGCTTTATATTCCAGAAAGTTTTCGCTGCGGACCGATTTTTCCTCCCTCGGGTCAAACACCACGGCCAGGTGCGAGGGTTTGCGCTTATGAATGACATCCAGCAATACATTGGTAAATCCGAATATGGCGGAAGTATTCATCCCGGCTGAGTTTACCCGCGGATTATTGATGAAGGCAAAATAGGCTCTGTAAACCAACGCGAAGCCATCCAGAAGAAAAAGCGTTTTTTCGGATTTCATATCGGCAAAGTAACGAAAATTCCCTTCGGTTACTTCGTGGAATGCAGGACTTTTCTGAGTATCTCGGTCATTTCCCGGCTTTTCTTTTCGCTTGGTTTTGAAGGAATTCCCTGGTCCCCATTATTTTTGAATTTTTTTACGAACGGAAGTTCTGCCAACAGCCGGGTAAACCGCTTTACCAACTCCTGAAGGTATCGGTTTTCCTCGGCTTCCGTTTTGGAAGTTTCCTTAAAGAGGGCTTTCACTTTTTTCAGCTTTTCACGGGAAAAATCAGTGGAAAGGGCGTCTATGGATTGCTGTAACTTCTTCTTTTTTTCTTCGGGTGAACCTATTTCCGGCATTGTTTTTGAAATTAGGGTTACATCCTATTTAACCCATAGGAAATAAAGCACCAAATTAACCTCCTAAAAACCATTATGATATGATAAAAACCATATAAAAACATGATTAAAATCATGTTTTTGATTAACTTTGAAAACCTTAATTATTTACTTATGACCGAATCCAAAAACCCGTTCAATGGAGGCTGTGCCACCTGTTCCCGCTTTTCAGGAAGCATGTTTCAGGATCTCACAGGCTCCGACGTAGAGAAAATTTCCACCGGAAAATCCTGTATTTCGTTTAAGAAAGGCAGTGTGTTTATTCAGGAAGGTACCCGTCCAAACGGGGTTTTCTGTATCCATTCCGGAAAAGTGAAAGTGTACAAACACGGCGATGGCCGGGAACAGATTATCCGGATTGCCAAGGAAGGTGATTTATTGGGGTACAAAGCTATTTTGGCCGAGGAATCTTTTCCGGTTTCAGCTGAAACATTGGAGGACAGCGCCATCTGCTTCGTGCCTAAGTCGCTTTTTCTGGAAACCCTGTTTACCAGCTCATCCTTTGCCCAGCGTATTTTGCGTGAAGCATGCCGGGAGCTAGAATTGATGACCTCTGAGCTCACCAACATGGCCCAAAAAACCGTAAGAGAGCGGGTTGCCCTCACCCTGCTCTCGCTCAGCGACACTTACGGAGAAGATGCCCTGGAATCCGGGAGGTCTACCATCAACCTGAAACGCGAAGATCTTGCCGGATTGGTGGGAACTGCAACCGAAACTCTCATCCGCCTGCTTGCCGAACTCAAAGAGGAAAGGCTCATTGAGATTGAAGGACGTAAAGTGATCATCCGCGACAAAGCGGGATTGCGACGTTTTGCCCGCGTGTATTGACTTATAACCTCTTATTCATCTCCAGAAACAACTGCTTCCGGAGATTTTTTATTCCGCATCAGTTATCAAACGCCGCGTTTAACTGAACGACATTCCTGCATTTTTGATGAAAACCTGATGAAAATCATTCTTCGGCAAATTCGCCGAATCAACCTTTGTGAAAAAATAATCCGATGCGACTACCCTCTGCATCTGTTGCCGAAAAAGTAATCTGTACGCATTGCGGGGATGACTGCGGGCAGGAAAAAATTTTGTTCATGCAAAAGCCCTTCTGCTGCGAGGGATGCAGAACAGTTTACGAATTATTTACCGAACACGGTCTGGACCAATATTATGCGCTGAATAAAAACCCGGGATCCTCTCGTAAGCAGGCCTCTTCCGAGCGTTTTGGCTTTTTGGATCAACAGGACATTTCTGATAAACTCATCAGTTACCGTGATGATGAAAACGTGCGTATTACCCTTGAAATACCTTCCATTCATTGCAGTTCCTGCATTTGGTTACTGGAGAATTTACATGCGCTGAATTCGGGAGTACGTTTTTCCTCGGTTAACTTCAATAAAAAAGAACTTACCCTTCTGCTGAATCCTCAGAAAATAAGTCTGCGGAACTCTGCACAGCTTCTTGCCGATATCGGCTACGAGCCCGTAATCCGCATGGATAAAATCACCGGAAAAGAATCAAAGCGTCCGAAGGATTACAGCAGATGGTATAAAATCGGCGTGGCCGGATTCTGTTTCGGAAATATCATGCTGCTCTCCCTGCCCGAATACTTCGATCCTTCTTTGGCTGCAGACCGGTCGTATTCGATTTTCTTCAGGATTATGAACGTGTTGATTTCCCTGCCGGCCGTATTCTACGTTTCACCGGAATATTTCCGGTCGGCATGGGCATCGGTGAAGGTGAAAAAATTGAACATCGACGTGCCGATTGCCCTGGGAATTCTCGTCATTTTCCTGCGCAGTATTTTTGAAATGGTCACCGATACGGGATCGGGCTATCTGGACTCCTTATGCGGGCTGGTATTTTTTATGTCCGTTGGCCGTACTTTTCAGCAAATTACCTATTCCGGACTCAATTTTGAACGGGACTATAAATCGTATTTTCCGGTTTCAGCCGAGCTGGCTGATGAAAAGGAGGAGCGCTATGTACCTGTAACTGATTTGAAACCGGGCCAAATCATCCGCCTGCGCAATGGCGAATTGTGCCCGGCTGATGCCACTTTGCTGAGCGAAATAGGCCAATTTGATTCAGCATTCGTAACCGGCGAATCTAAGCCGGTAGCCAAAAAGAAGGGCGATACGGTTTTTGCAGGCCTTAAAAATATGGGCCAGGCCTCGGTTCTTCGCATAGAAAAAGAGGTATCGCGCAGCTATCTCACCGATCTTTGGAACAATAAATCCTTTCAAAAAGCGGAGAGCCGCATTCAGGGGATTACCGACCGCCTGAGCAAATATTTCACTCCGGTAATCATGTTAATTGCATTGGTCGCCTTTGGTATCCATGGATATTCCGGTCATTGGGCTACCGCCTGGAATGCGCTCACGGCCGTATTGATCGTGGCATGTCCCTGCGCCCTGGCTCTCGCCGCTCCGTTTACCTTCGGCAACGCGCTCCGCATACTCGGCAGAAACCGATTCTACCTTAAAAATGCGCTAAGCCTGGAAACACTCGCTGCGGTAAATCATATCGTTTTTGATAAAACGGGAACCATCACCCTTGCGGGAGAGGATGATATAGCCTATGAGGGCCGAATCCTTTCTGAGGAAGAAAAGACGGCGTTGGCTTCTTTGCTGCATCAAAGTGTTCATCCGCTGTCCAAAAGCCTGTATAAGCAACTCGGAATTCGCGGAGATGATAGGGTACATGAATTTTGTGAACGGGAGGGAAAAGGGCTTGAGGCATTGATTAACGGTGAGGTTTGGAAGGCCGGGTCTTCTGCATGGTTACAGGTTCAGGTGCCTGAATCATTTCATGGGCAAACGTCGGTTTGGATATCACGCGGCGGTAAGGTATTGGGCGGTTTCCGTTTTCGTAATCGCTACCGCCAAGGATTGCGCCAAACCCTTGGGCAATTTGGGTCAGAAATGAAATTTTCCGTGCTTTCGGGCGATCATTCAGGTGAAGAGAGCCGCCTCAAAGAGTATTTTCCTGCCGGTACGGAGATGGTTTTCAATGCACTGCCTCAGGAGAAGCCCGTTTACCTGCAAACTTTGAAAGATAAAGGCAGACTGGTTATGATGGCGGGTGACGGATTGAATGATTCAGGCGCATTGAAAACAGCCGATCTCGGAGTTTCGGTTTCCGATAATCTGAATCATTTTACGCCCGCATCCGATGCCATCCTTGATGGAAAAGTATTTGATAAGCTGCCGTTATTCATCCGCTTCGCCGGACAATCCAAAAACGTGGTAAAGGCCGGGTTCACCATTTCTCTTTTGTATAATGTGTTCGGTCTCTATTTGGCTGTAATCGGCCATCTCACACCTGTTTTTGCAGCCATCATCATGCCCGTTTCTTCCATTACCGTGGTAAGTTTTGTGACGCTTTCCGTAAATTATCTGGCTCACAAAATGAAATTGTAAAAACATGATTTAAGTCATGTTTTTCAATGATGACCGTCATTCTCGGCATCCCTCGTAAAATCAACCTTTGTCTGCGAAATTCAGAGAAGCGCGATTATGAGTGCCTTATTTGTCCTGGTTCTTGTCAGTGTAGCTGTGGCCATTTTTTTCCTGGTAATTTTTATAAAGGCTGTAAAATCGGGGCAGTACGAGGATGATTATTCCCCTGCCGTACGCATACTCTTCGAGAACACTTCCGCTTCACATTCTTCCGACGAAACAAACAAACAAACCGATAAACAATGAGTACAGAAAGCGTACACATCGAGAAATTCAAGTACGACAACAAAACCGTAAGCCTTTTTGCTTTTGCCACCGTGTTGTGGGCCGTAGTGGGTATGCTTGTCGGGTTGATTATTGCCCTGCAGCTGTATATGCCCTGGTTTTTGCATACGGAATTTACCAGTTTCGGACGGATAAGGCCGCTGCATACTAATGCCGTCATCTTTGCTTTTGTGGGCAACGGTATTTTTATGGGTGTTTACTATTCCCTGCAACGATTAGTAAAGGCCCGTATGTGGAGCGATGTGCTGAGTAAAGTTCATTTCTGGGGATGGCAGCTGATCATTGTGGCGGCGGCGCTCACTCTGCCGCTCGGCATTACCACCTCCAAAGAATATGCAGAGCTGGAATGGCCTATTGATATCGCCATCGCACTCATTTGGGTGGTGTTCGGTCTCAATATGTTTATGACCATCATTAAACGCAGGGAGCGACATCTTTACGTGGCCGTGTGGTTCTACATTGCCACATTCGTTACCGTTGCTGTACTGCATATCGTAAACTCATTCGAGCTTCCCGTGTCATTCCTGAAAAGTTATTCATTATATGCCGGTGTACAGGATGCCTTGGTACAGTGGTGGTACGGACATAATGCGGTTGCCTTCTTCCTTACTACACCTTATTTGGGCCTGATGTATTATTACCTGCCCAAGGCGGCCAATCGCCCTGTATACTCTTACAAGCTGTCCATCATTCACTTTTGGGCGCTCATTTTCATTTATATCTGGGCGGGCCCGCATCACCTGTTATATTCCTCACTTCCCGATTGGGCTCAGTCTTTGGGAGTAGTATTTTCGATTATGCTGATTGCTCCTTCCTGGGGAGGAATGATCAATGGTTTGCTTACCCTGCGCGGTGCCTGGGATCGGGTACGCGAGAGTGTGGTACTCAAATTTATGGTGGTGGCGATTACCGCATACGGAATGGCCACATTTGAAGGGCCCATGCTTTCCCTGAAAAATGTAAATGCCATCAGCCACTTTACCGACTGGACCATTGCTCACGTGCACGTAGGCGGTTTGGGCTGGAACGGCATGCTCACCTTTGGCGTGTTATATTGGCTCATACCGCGTTTGTACAGAACGGAGCTTTACTCTCAGAAACTGGCCGGTTTCCATTTTTGGATTGCCACTCTCGGAATAATATTCTGGGCCGTGCCCATGTATTTTGCCGGCTTTACCCAAAGTTTGAACTGGAGTCGCTTTAATGAGGACGGTACCTTAGTCTTCGGCAATTTCTTAGAGACCGTTTTAGCCATCAAAAACATGTATATCCTCCGTTCGTTCGGCGGTACGTTATATTTAACCGGAGCCCTGGTGATGGGTTATAACCTGATTGCCACGGCCCGTAAGGGCACTCTTGAACGGGACGAAGATGCCGAGGCGCCCGCACTGGCAGCTGCCTACAGCGAACACAAGGGCGAACATTGGCACCGTGTAATTGAAAGAAGACCCGTACAGATGTTGGTTCTTTCGTTGGTGGTTATTCTTATCGGAGGTATCGTGGAAATGGTTCCCACATTCCTGATCAAATCAAACGTGCCTACCATTGCTTCTGTAAAACCCTATACCCCGCTGGAATTGGCGGGCCGGGATATTTATATCAAAGAAGGTTGCGTAGGTTGTCACTCCCAGCTGGTAAGGCCTTTCCGACATGAGGTGGTGCGTTATAAAGGCGAATACTCCAAATCCGGGGAATTTGTATTTGATCATCCCTTCCTCTGGGGATCTAAACGAACGGGACCCGATCTGCATCGGGTGGGCGGAAAATATCCCGACAGCTGGCATTATCATCACATGGCCGAACCGGGAAAAATTTCTACCGGGTCGCTCATGCCGGCATATCCTTGGTTGTTCACCAATAAGCTGAATTTCGATATGATTCCCGCCAAAATACGGGCCATGCAAAAATTGGGAGTTCCGTATGATCCCGGTTTTGACCAAAAGGCCATTGCGGCAGCTCAGTTGCAGGCCAATGCCATTTCTGAAAACCTGCTGAAAGATGATTTGGTAAAATACGACATGGCTGAGCGGAACATTGAATCCGTGGAGGACAAGCAAATCGTAGCCCTGATTGCCTATCTGCAGCGACTTGGAACCGATATCAAAGTAAAAGAAGAACAAACCGTTTCAGCCAAATAAATACAGTACACGCCATGTTGAAAAACATTAAATTTTATTTAGAAAATGAATCCCGGATTGATTTTTACGGATTATTTTCTTTGTTGGTTTTCTTTATTTTCTTCAGCGGTCTGCTCATTTATGTATATCGCATGAAAAAATCGGAAGCAGATGAGGTAAGTCAAATTCCGCTTCAGGATGGAGAAAAAATCCCGTTTACAAATACAAAAAAGCAATAGCCATGAAAATAAATTATACGATCCCGTTTAATCGAATTCGCAGTATATTGTTACTGTCGGCGCTTTGTGCCGTTTCCGTGCAGGGTAGAGCACAAGAAACGGCACAGGCGGCGCCGACTGCATCCGGCGATGACCAATTTGCCCTTATGTTTCTTTGGGTATTTATCGGAATTGAATTTTTCTTGTTGCTTTTCTTCCTCGTAACGGTAAATAATTTACTAAAAGCTGTTATAGAATCTCAACTAAAAGCAACCGCACTAAAAGGAGCGGAAGCCATTTCAGAAAAAGCCATACGTGCTGCCGGACCGAAAACAGCCTGGCAAACCATGATGGAAAAACTGACCGATTCCAAGCCGATTGAACAGGAAAAAGATATCCTGCTCGACCATGACTATGATGGTATCCGGGAGTTAGATAACCACTTGCCTCCCTGGTGGAAATGGGGATTTTATTTCACTATTTTTTGGGGTGTCATTTATCTGGTCAATTACCACATCTTTCCCGTATGGAACGAAGGATATTCGCAGGAAGCCGAGTTTTTTGCAGAAATGGCCACGGCTGAAAAGCAAATAGCCGAATACCGTAAAACCGCTGCTGATCTGGTGGATGAAAATAATGTAACATTACTGACTGATGTAGCCTCCTTAGATAAAGGAAAAGCAAAATTTAAAGAAGTGTGTGCAGCCTGTCACGGGGACAACGGACAGGGCGGTATAGGTCCTAACCTAACAGATGCCTATTGGATTCACGGAGGTGACGTAAAATCGGTTTTTAAAGTAGTAAAATACGGCGTATTGGAGAAAGGCATGATCTCCTGGAAGGATGAAATGAAGCCCAATGAAATGCAGGCGGTAATCAGTTATATTTTTACCCTTCAGGGATCTGACCCGGCCGGTGCCAAAGAACCTCAGGGAGATTTATATACAGCTGAAGTGTCTTCGGTTTCTGCAGAGACGTCACCTGTTGACAGCACCATTGAAGCCAAATAATATTGCTTGATTATGAACGATTTACCTATTGATTCGGAAATTTTCCGGGATGCGATTTCCACGGTAGATAAGTCGGGCAGAAGAGTATGGGTAAACCCCAAAAAGCCCAAAGGGCCGTTTACACGATACAGATCGGTCCTGAGCGCATTTTTACTGCTATTCCTATTCACTGGGCCTTTTATCAGAATCAATGGCCACCCTCTCATGCTCATCAATATTCCTGAGCGCAAATTTATTTTGATGGGAATTTTTTTTGGATCGCAGGACACTTTTCTTTTGGCCTTATTCATGATTACCGGCATTCTCTTTATAACACTTTTTACGGTTATATACGGTCGTCTTTTCTGCGGATGGATTTGTCCGCAGACTATTTTTATGGAGCAGGTTTTTCGGCGAATCGAATACTGGATTGAAGGAGATTACACACGGCAGAAAGCTTTGCGCAACATGCCCTGGAATTTAGAAAAGATAGGAAAAAGACTTCTGAAACATGGCATTTCAGTGCTAATTGCATTCCTTATTGCCAATACGTTTTTAGCCTACATCATCGGATCTGAAAAACTATACCGGTACATAACACATGGGCCTGCAGAAAATGCAGGTATATTTATCGCCTTATGGATTTTTACCGGTATTTTTTACTTTGTTTTTGCCTATCTGCGCGAACAGGTTTGCATCATCGTTTGTCCATACGGCCGCCTTCAGGGAGTATTACTCGACAATAAATCCATTGTGGTGGCCTACGATTCCAAAAGAGGAGAACCCAGAGGAAATCCAAAAAAAAATGTGGGCAAAAGCGACCTGGGTGATTGCATTGACTGCGGACAATGTGTGAATGTTTGCCCGACGGGAATCGACATCCGTAACGGAACACAATTGGAATGCATCGGCTGCACGGCCTGTATTGATGCCTGTGATGATATCATGACAAAAATAAAAAAACCGAAAGGGCTTGTGCGTTATGCATCCATTGAAAACATTCTTTCAGGAAAAAAATTCACCTTTTCGCCACGCATGATCGGATATACGGCCGTTCTATTTATCATGGTGGGAGTGTTAGCCGCATTGCTCTTCACCCGAGACCCCATGCGCATAGCCGTGCTACGTGCGCCAGGTACTACTTTTCAAACCGATGCGGAGGGCAATATCAGCAATCTGTATAACATCAAATTTTCCAGCCGGACTTTTCATGATTTTACTCCGGAAGTAAGATTAATAAGCCCAGAAGAGGGTAAAATAACCCAAATTGGAAGCGCACCACTGCTTAAAGGCGGAGACGTAGCACAGAGCACCCTACTTATTACCCTTCCCGAAGTTCAAATCACCGGGCTTAAAGTACCTATACGCATCGGAGTTTTTAAAGAAGGCAAATTAGTGGATGAAATAGAAACCACTTTTTTTGGGCCGGTAAAAAATAAAAAACTATAAAAACGTATACATTATGCACTGGGGATATCGAATCATTTTAGTGTATGTGGTATTTATTACGGGAATCGTAGCTATGGCTGTGGTAAGCTTCCAACAGCCGTTGGATCTGGAAACGGAAAATTATTACGAAGCCGAAAAAGAACAGAATGAGCGCATGAATCAACGGGCACTGGGTAATGCTTTCCGACCGCTTATACGTATTGAGCAGGATGCAGAACAACTGAAATTCATTCTCCCTTCCGATATAATTGAAAAACCGGAGTTGATCGGTGAATTGCGGCTTTTTCGTCCTTCAGACAAATCGTTGGATAAAACCGTTTCTTTTCAAGAGTTGAAAGGCCCCCTTTTGGCCTTGGAGAAGTCGGAAATTAAAGCAGGATTTTGGAAGTATGCCCTGGAATGGGAAACTCCTTTCGGACATTATTTGGTGGAAGACACCCTGCGGATTAATTAACCCTTATGCTTTGGGCTGCATTTATCACCGGACTGATCGGAAGCCTTCATTGCACGGGAATGTGTGGGCCGCTGATCTGCGCGATGCCGATAAACCGGGATACCAGGACAGCCCAATTTTTCAGCTTAGTCGTCTATAACACGGGACGGATATTTTCCTACGCCATATTGGGCATACTCTCCGGTACGGGCGGCTTATTAATTTCCATGCTTACCGGACGCTGGTACACACTGTCCGCCGGGGTTTTGCTTTTAATCCTCGGGATTTTAAAATTAGTCCGACCCGGAGCCGAATGGTTTCACATGCCTGCTTTTATGCGCCGATGGACAGGTCGGCTTTTCAGGTCCAAAAGCCCCTGGGTACTTCCCCTGTTGGGCTTGTTCAACGGATTCATCCCGTGCGGTGCCGCTTATGCCGCTTTGGCCGGGGCCATGGCTACAGGTTCGCCCGATTCGGGAGCTTCGTATATGTTGGTTTTTGGCTTGGCAACCTGGCCCGCTCTGTTTGCTTCCTATTACATGAGCGGCTTTTTCCTCCAGACACTGAAAAGGATTTACCGTCCCGCCACTGCCATGTTTCTTTGCATTTTAGGTGTTTTACTCGTGCTCCGTGCACTAAATACACCCCTTCCCGAAAGTCCGGAAATTACGCAGAGTGCGGTTTGCAGATAGGTCGGTCAGAGTGTTTCCCTTTTTAAGGGCCGAATGATATCTTTGTGCATACGATTATGCTAAAACAAGGGTTATACCAAAAACTGCTGCAAAAACTTTCTCCACAGCAGATTCAGCTGATGAAACTGCTGCAGGTTCCCACCGCCATGCTTGAACAACGCATCAAGGAGGAGCTGGAAAGCAACCCGGCGCTGGAAGAAGGTGCAGATCTGTCGCAGCTGGAAGATACTTATCAGGCTTCTTCCGACGAAAGCGAACACACAGAAGATACGCCGTTTGAGGATGACGAAAACTTTGAAAAAACCGAGGAAGAAATATCGCTTTCCGACTATCTGGGAGACGATGATGATCCCTACTACAAAACCCAGGCGGGAAATTCATCTGCAGACGATGAACATTATGAAGCACCCATCACGCAAAGCGAAACGTTCCATGAGCACCTGATGACGCAGATTTCTTTCCATGATTTGTCAGAAACCGACCGCATAGTGGCCAAAACGATAATCGGCAATATAGACGATGACGGATATCTACGTCGCGACATTTCTTCTTTGGCCGATGATTTAGCTTTTTCCCAAGGAGTGCAGGTTTCTGATGCAACGGTAAATCAGATTTTGGCACTTGTACAGGATTTAGATCCGCCCGGAGTGGGCGCGCGCGACTTACGAGAATGCCTTGTGCTTCAATTGAAAAAAACCGATAACGGAGAGCCCGCCATCAGAACTGCCATCCGAATTTTGGAGGATTTTTTTGAGGAATTTACCAAAAAGCATTACGATAAAATTCAACGCCGGCTTTCCTTGGAAGACGAAGACCTACGCAATGCCGTGAACGAAATTTTACACCTTAATCCCAAACCGGGAAGTGCCTTCGGCTCATCTACCCGCAACATGCAGGCCATCACACCCGATTTTATTTTGGATTTGGTGGAAGGAGAGTTACACCTTTCACTGAATGCCAAAAATGCACCACAACTGCGCATCAGTCCCAAATATGCCGAAATGCTGGAATCATACAGCAAAAGCAAAAACAAAAAAGACAACAGAGACGCCGTGCTCTTTGTAAAACAAAAATTAGATTCTGCCAAGTGGTTCATTGATGCGATACGCCAAAGGCAGGAAACCCTCATGGGCGTAATGAGCACCATTCTCGAATACCAGTTTGAGTATTTCAGGGAAGGCGATGAAGCCAAGTTGCGACCTATGATTCTGAAGGACATCGCCGACCGGGTAGGATTGGACATTTCCACGGTATCCAGGGTGGCCAACAGCAAATACATCCAAACACATTTCGGCACCAAGTTGCTTAAAGACTTTTTCTCGGAATCATTATCTACCGACTCCGGAGAGGAAGTAAGTACCCGCGAAGTGAAAAAAATATTGCGGGAGCAGATTGAAGGCGAATCCAAAAAGAAACCGCTTACCGATGATCGCCTGACGGAAATCCTTCGCGAAAAAGGATATAACATCGCACGCCGCACCGTAGCTAAATACCGGGAGCAGTTAGATATTCCCGTAGCACGACTCAGAAAAGAATTATAACAACGTGAATAAAAAAACAAAATGAATACGAAAACTATCTTATTTCTGGCAATTTCTTCCTTTCTCTTTTCCTGCGGAGGAGGCGAAGCCGTAAATCTTAAACTGAATGTTTCTGCGGGCGATGTATTTGAAAGCCGGGTAATCGTAGATCAAAAAATAACCACTTCGGCCATGGGTATGAAACTCGATGTAGATCAGGTAATGGACGTGTATCAGACACTCACCGTTAAAGCCGTTGACAATGATGGAAATACCACCATGGAGTCGGTTACCGACCGATTCGTGATGAAACAAAATATGCCCATGATGGGTACACCCATTAACGTGGAATTTGACACCGACAATCCAGAAAAGGCCGGCGCCATCGGCGAATCCATGGCTCCCTATTTTCAAAAAATGAAAGGGCTTACCTATCAACTGGCACTTGACCCGAGGGGTAAGTTGATCCGCTCAGATATACAAGAAGTGTATAAAAAACTGGGAATGGATTCCCTTTCCGAGCAGGGTGGCAACAAAACCCCTGAAGGCAACTCAGAACAATACATGACGATATTGCCCGATAAACCGCTGAAAAAAGGGGATAAATATGTGGTTGAATTGCCTTCTACCGGAGCCGGTTTCGCTCAAAAGAACACTTACACCGTAAAAGAAATTTCCGCCGATATAGTCACGTTCGAAGTTGCAGGAGAGTTTATTCCGGCCAAATCGGAGAAACTCGAAGGTGCCACGGTGGAGGTAAGCGGAACGCAGACAGGTACGGTACAGATAGACCGTAAAACAGGCATGACCGTGAAAAGTGACCTGAAACAGGATCTGAAAATGAACATTACATCCATGGGCATGAGTATGCCCACCACATCCACAGGAACCATCACCTTCACCTGCACGAAAAAGTAAATTTTCCTATTCGGCCGGAGTTTTCGAAATTCGCGGTCTGCAAAAAATAACAAGCATGATAGCCAGTAAACATACCGTATCGTCCATACTCTCCGGCGGAAAGCCCGGCGAAAAACTCACCCTGAACGGCTGGGTACGCACAAAACGCGGCTCGAAAGCCGTTCATTTTATTGCCCTGAACGACGGTACCTGCTTTGATAATCTGCAACTTGTGGCCGATGTAACGCGATTTGATGAGGAGCTGCTGAAAAAAATTACAACAGGCTGCTGTATCTCGGTTACGGGAACGCTCGTGGAATCGCCCGGCACCGGCCAGTCAGTAGAAATGCAGGCCGAAAGCATTTCCCTTTTCGGCGAGGCAGATGCAGAAAGCTATCCGTTACAAAAAAAGGGACATACATTGGAATTTCTGCGCGAAATCGCCCACCTGCGTCCACGCACCAATACGTTTGGGGCCGTTTTCCGCATACGCCATCATTTGGCGTACGCCATCCATAAGTTTTTCAACGACCGCGGATTTTACTACATGCATACGCCCATCATCACCGCGAGTGATGCCGAAGGAGCGGGAGAAATGTTCCGTGTTTCCGTGCTCGACCCGCGCAATCCGCCGCTGCGCGACGACGGACAGGTGAATTTTGAAGAGGACTTTTTCGGTGCCGAAGCCAATCTCACCGTTTCGGGACAGCTGCAGGCTGAAATCGGGGCCTTGGCGCTCTCCAAAGTATATACGTTCGGTCCCACCTTCCGGGCTGAAAATTCGAATACCGCGCGCCACCTGGCCGAATTTTGGATGATAGAACCTGAAATGGCGTTTTATGACCTGGAAGACAACATGAACCTGTGTGAAGAGTTTCTGCGCTTCTGTGTTTCACATATCATGGAAACCTCTAAAACCGATCTGGAATTTCTGCAGAAAATGTATGAACCGGAATTACTGCAACGCCTGAATTTTGTAATCGGCAATCCCTTTGTACGCATTACTTACACGGAGGCCATTCAAATTTTAGAACAAAGTGGTCAAAAATTTGAATTTCCCGTTTCATGGGGAAATGATTTGCAAAGCGAACATGAGCGCTACCTGGTGGAAAAGCACTTTAACTCACCGGTAATCGTTACCGATTATCCCCGCGGAATCAAAGCGTTTTATATGCGAGCTAACGACGACGGAAAGACCGTGCGTGCCATGGACATTCTTTTCCCGGGTATCGGTGAGGTGGTGGGCGGATCCCAGCGAGAAGAACGTTATGATAAACTGCTTGAGCGCGTGAAGGAGCAGGGCATTCACGAGGAAGATCTCTGGTGGTATCTGGAATTGCGAAAATTCGGTACCGCCCCGCACAGCGGTTTTGGTCTCGGCTTCGAACGGCTCATGCTGTTCGTTACCGGCATGGCCAACATCCGCGACGTCATTCTCGCCCCAAGAACACCCAAAAATGCGAGGTTCTGATGGAAGCAGATATAAGTATCAAGTGTTGAGACGGAAATTACAGTCTCATTATCAAATTATCACATCATAAAATTATCAAATTAAGCCCCTATGTTCACCGGCATAATTGAAGCTACCGGCAAAGTACTCTCCCTGACTCCGGGGGAAAGCAACATCACGCTTGAGCTTTCCTGCCCTTTTCAGCACGAACTGCGGATTGACCAAAGTCTGGCTCATAACGGAGTATGCCTTACCGTGGATGGAATCAGCGAACAAGGCTATACCGTTACGGCTATTGCCGAAACACTGCGCCGGACGAATCTCGGTTTGCTGGAGCCGGGCAGCACGGTAAATCTGGAGCGCTGCATGCCCGTAAATGGCCGTCTGGACGGACATTTGGTGCAGGGACATGTGGACACGGTGGGTATCTGCCGCGAAATTCGCGACCTGAATGGCTCCTGGGAGTTTATTATAGGTTACGATCCGCAGGACAAAGCGGAATACCTCACCGTGGAGAAAGGCAGCATCTGTGTGAACGGGGTGAGCCTTACCGTGGTACAGTCAGCGTCAGATGCTTTTTCAGTGCACATCATTCCCTACACTTACGAGCATACTACGTTCAAAAATCTGAGGATAGGAGATTCCGTCAATCTGGAATTTGATATTCTGGGCAAATATGTGGCCCGTTATGCTGCTTTGCGGAAAGGCTGATTTAAAAAAACCTAGCAAACCCTTGCCAAACACGTTGCCTGATCTATTTTTCGTTCCAGTAAGGATAAAAATTATACCACTGAAATGGGTATGCCCTGATCTTTTTCTCCATTTCATTCAGATAGTCCTGAATCATCACACGAAGCTGCCGGTTGCGCTCTTCAGGGCTTCCGCTGAGCGCATAAACCTTGGGAGCCGTGGCGAACAGATGGTAATGTGAACTACCCTCCTTGCAGGCAAAGCAAAAGGAAACGGGAATTTTAAATTTGGTAGCCAGGTAAAACGGACCTGAGGGCAATGTAGCCTTTTTGCCCATAAACTCAAAATCAAAGGTTTTACTTCCTTCCGGAAAACGGTCTCCGAGCATAATCAGCAATTCTCCCCGCTCAACAACCTGACGGATGCGTACGATATGCGAAAGGTCGTCTTTGATGGGAATGAGAAACACATTTTGGCCCGGATTTTTTTCTACCTGCACCGTATCCAAAAATTCCTTGATTTTCTGCCGCTCTTCATCATACATCACAATATGGATATCGCTGCTGAACTGATGGAGAAAATGCCCGGCTATTTCCCAGTTGCCGATGTGGGCGCTCAGCAGAAGACCACCCTTCCCGTCGGCCACCATCTGATGGAGATGATGTTCCCCGTCAAATTCAAAGGTCAGGTTCACGGGTAAACCCGCCAGCGTAGCCGTTCGATCAATGAGTGCCTGCCCGAAAGAATAATAATTACGGTAAACGGAAAGAGCCGATTTCAGCGGGGAAAATCGCAGAATACGTCGGAAATAATAAAAAGAACTGCGCGTGGCTTTGGGAGCGAAGGGAATAAAGTAAAAAGCGATGAAGCGGAGCAAAAAATAGGCAGGCTTCCGTCCCCCTTTTTGCAACA
>JBIJBG010000153.1:0-5341 GCA_044345355.1 Flavobacteriales bacterium | reverse complement strand
GATTTACCCTCCCACTCGGCCATGCTTACGGGCAATCAGGCTGCCGTCTGCAGCCGGTTCAGGATAAGTTGGTAAAAATCTTCTACGGTAACAATGGGCCGGAAATCTTCCGCCTTTAAACGAAATCCGAAAGTACTCTCAATCACCACTACCAAATCCACATAATCCAGGCTATCCAAATCCAATGTTTCTTTCAGATTCGCTTCCGGAGTAAGATCGGTTTCATCCACCTCAAATTCATCCACCAGAATGGCGTTTATTTTCCCGATTACGGATTCTTTATCCAATGTTTCCATTGTTTTTCAGTGTGCTTTTTTAACGATCAGCGTGGAATTTGTACCCCCGAAGCCGAACGAGTTTGACAAAAATACATCAATATTTTTTTCGATGGACTTATTCGGTATATAAAGTTTGGCAGAAGCCTCATCCGGATTTTTAAGGTTAATATTGGGAGCCACAAAACTATTCTGCATCATCAGGAGAGAATAGACAATTTCGCTTGCACCGGCCATCCAACATTCATGTCCCGTCATGGATTTGGTAGAGGTAACCGGAACTCCGCAATCGCCGAATACTTCGTAAATGGCCTTGGCTTCATTCATGTCTCCAATGGGGGTGGATGTGGCGTGGGCATTGATATAATCAATCCGCTCAGGGCTCAACCCGGCCTGATTCAGTGCCATGCGCAACGATCGTACCGGCCCGTCCACGTTCGGTTGGGAAATATGATCCCCGTTGGAAGAAAAACCGTATCCGATAATCTCCCCAAGAATGGGAACTCCACGTTTTACGGCGGTTTCATAATCTTCTAAAATGACGGTAGCCGCACCTCCGCTTGGCACGAGCCCGTCCCTTCCCGAATCAAAAGGCCGCGATGCCTGAGTAGCCTCTTCCTCACGTACGCTGAATGCGCTGAGGGCGTCAAAACTGCCGAATGCCCAAGGGTTTACTTCCTGTGCCCCTCCGCAGATAACGTATTTTTGAAGCCCCTGGCTGATGAGTAAATACCCGAGTCCGATGGCATGCGAACCGCTGGCACAGGCAGCACTTAGCGTAAAATTTACACCGCGGAGTTTGAATATAGTGGCCAGATTCATGGTCACTGTACTGTTCATGGCCTGAAATACAAAGCCGGATCCCATCATCATCGTATCCTTTTTTTCACGCATGATGTCGGTACCTTCCACCACGGCCTTGGCACTGCTGTCGTTTCCGAAAATAATGCCTATTTCATGGGCATTGATAAACTCCTGATCAATTCCTGCGATGCGTAGGGCCTCAATGGTGGACAAGTAGGCATATTCCCCTTCCTGGGCCATACCTACCCGGGAACGCCGATCCAAAAGACCTTTCAGTACGGGCGGCTCTACATAACCTGTGAGGGCAGAGCGAAAACCCATGGCTTTTCTCTCGGGATCAAAGATGATACCGGAGCGTCCTGCCCGGAGTGACTCGGTAACCTCTTGCACATTTTTGCCTATGCAAGAATAAACTCCGATTCCGGTAATGGCAACCCGTCTCATGCGTATTAGGTATAAAGTCCTCCGTTTACGTTTATCACCTCTCCGGTAATGTAGGATGCGGTTGGCGAGGTAAGGAAACATACTGCGGCTGCTACCTCTTCCGCGGTGCCGAATCTTCCCGCAGGAATAACCGCTTTATACTGTGATTCGTCAATATCTTCCGTCATGTCGGTCCTAATGAACCCGGGCGCTACCGCATTTACGGTTATGTTTCTGCGACCGAGTTCACGGGCGAGGGCTTTGGTAGCACCGATAACACCCGCTTTTGCGGCAGAATAATTCGTTTGGCCCTGCATGCCCTGCACACCCGAAAGGGAAACCACATTCACGATGCGCCCTCTGCGTTTGGAAACCATATTTTTTGAGACAGTTCGCGTCACGTGAAAAAATCCGTTCAGGTGAATGTTGATCACCTCATACCACTCCTCATCGCTCATCATCACCATCACATTGTCTCTTCGGATACCCGCATTGTTTACCAGAATTTCAATAAACCGTTCGGGATGTTCTTCTTGCCAACGGGTCAACGTGTCTTCTATACTGTTTTTATTTCCGCAGTCAAAACACAGCAACTCGCCCGTACCTCCTGCCGCAATGACTGCTTCAAGGGTTTTTTCTGCTTCTTCGCGGTTGGATTTGTAATTAATCAGGATGTGATTTCCTTCTGCCGCTAAGCCAACACAGATTGCCCGACCGATTCCTCTCGATCCGCCTGTGACTAATGCCGTTTTCATGCCGTTTTGTTTAATTTATTAAGGGATTGAGGGGTATAATTGTTATACAAACAGACATTCCGAATACAAGTTATATTTTTATCCGTTCCACTCTTTCAGGTACTGCGATATTTTTCCCATCACTTTGTATTTGGGTTCATCCTGGGTGAATACCGGGAATACGGATCTAACGCCTTCATAAAATTGCCGGGTTTCGGAGGCCATGTTATCGGCACAGCCCAGATAATCAACGGCTTGGCAAAGTGACATGATTTGAATGGTGAGCACTTCAAAGGTATTGTCGATTACTTTTTTTGTAAGCCAGGCCGAATTGGAGCCCATGCTTACGATGTCCTGGTTGTCGTTATTATTCGGAATAGAATGGATATACATGGGATTACTCAGCGTCTGATTTTCCGCCGTAGTGGAAACCGCAGTAAACTGTACGCCCTGCATGCCGAAGTTAAGCCCGAGTCGTCCTAAATTAGCAAAGGGCGGCAGAATGTTGTTGAGTTTATGATTCATCAGATAATTGAGCTGCCGCTCGGCCAACATAGATGTTTTGGTAATGGCAATCCGCATCTTATCCATTTCAAAAGCTACATAATCTCCATGGAAATTGCCTCCGTGATACACATTTTGGGTCATCATGTCAATGATCGGGTTGTCATTGGCGGAATTGACCTCATCCATCAATACTTTTTCCGAATAATCAAGGGAGTCTAACACGGCGCCCATAATCTGAGGTACACATCGTATGCTATAGTATTCCTGCACTTTGTCGGAAACAATATCACTCTCGGGAATATTGTCATACAGGTGTTCTGAGCGGGTGCGGATCATTTTGCTGTCAGCCAATATGCGCCGCATTTCAGCAGCCACGGTATGTTGTCCCTTGTGCTTTTTGGTTTCGTTTAACTCCGCTGAAAAATGATCGGAAAAGGACTGAACCAACTCATTGATGATGGCTGAAGCCAGAATGGAGAGGCGCGCGATTTTACGTGCGTAGTATAAATTCACCAATCCGATACCGGTCATCCCGGCCGTACCATTCATTACACCTATTCCTTCACGCAATTTTAGCTCTACAGGTTGCAAACCTTCTGCGGCAAGAACTTCTGCGGCAGGTTTAATTTCTCCGTGATGAAAAACCTCGCCTTCGCCGATCAGACCTAAGGCAATATGAGCCAACTGAACAAGATCACCACTGGCTCCTACGCCTCCGTGATCAAATACGAGGGGATAAATACCCCGGTTGATAAATTCCCGAAATTGAAGAATGACACTTTCGTGCACGCCGGAATAGCCTTGAAGCAGCGTATTCAGTCTTGCCGTCATGATAGCCCTCAGGTAAATGGGTGGAAGTACATTACCCGAACCGGAAGCATGGCTGCGCACCAGGTTGTATTGCAATTCTTTCTGATGCTTGTGATTAATCCGGTAAGGTGCCATGGGGCCGAAGCCCGTGTTAATTCCGTAGATGATTTTCCCTTTGCAGAAATTATCCAGAAATTCATACGAGTGCTTAACCCGGTTCATCGCTATTTCAGAGATGTCCAGCGGCTGACCATCCATTACGATGCGGGTGAACTCATGGTACCCGGCCGGGTGTTGTCCAAGGTTAATCATGAAAAAAATTTAGGTTGTCCTTGTAAACTCAAATCAGAAACAATTGTTCTTTATAGTTTTGCAAATATAATGGAGCAGACGGTAATGGGATTATCCCTGCCTTTCATGTAAAAAATACACCACGAATGAACAGAATATCAACTGACGTATTGGTCATCGGCGCAGGACCGGCCGGAACCGTGGCGGCATCCATGACCAACCGGGCCGGGCTCAAAACGATGATTGTAGAGAAAAGCACATTCCCCCGTTTTGTCATCGGCGAAAGTTTGATTCCGCGGGTGATGGATCATTTGGATGAAGCCGGCTTCATGGATGCTGTCAATAAAGCCAATTTCCAAAAAAAATTCGGTGCACGTTTTCTGAAAGACGGACGTGTGTGCGAATTTGATTTCTCGGATCGGTTTACTGACGGATGGGCATGGACTTGGCAATGCCCCCGCGGCGATTTTGACGGTATTTTGGCCAAAGAAGTTGAAAAACAGGGGGTTCCCGTACATTATCAAACTGGTGTAACTTCAGTCCTCTTTCAGGGCACTTCATCCGAAGTGGAAATAGAAGCCGCCGATGGCCAAAAATCAATCGTGGATGCCCGGTTTATCATTGACGCCAGCGGCTATGCACGTGTACTTCCCACATTGATGGGCACGGCCAAAAAAGCAAAGCTTCCTCCCAGAAAAGCCCTGTTTGTACATTGCCGTGATGAGCGCAGACCGGAAGGCCGCGAAGGCTGGATGATTACGTTCGTGGTGCATCGCGTAGATATCTGGATTTGGGTCATTCCTTTCAGCAACGGAATTACCTCGCTCGGCGTGGTCGGCAATCCCGACTTCTTCAATGAATTTGAAGGCACCGATGAAGAAATCATCCGGCAGATCATTGAGCAGGATCCCAATTACCGTGATCGTTTCCGGGATACGGAATTTTTGTTTGATGTGAAAAAATTGGAGGCATACTCTGCTTCCACCTCAGAAATGTATGGTCCCGGTTACGCCGTAGTAGGGAACTCGGTAGAATTTTTGGATCCTGTTTTCAGTTCAGGAGTTATGTTCGCTACGGAAAGCGGCATATTGGCGGGAAAGCTCGCCGCAAGGCAGTTTAGCGGAGAAGAGGTAAATTGGGCCATTGAATATGAAAAATACATACAGGACGCCGTAGAGGTATTTGCCACTTACGTAAAAACCTGGTATGACGGTGCGCTGCAGGATATCTTTTTTGTGGATAAACCGAACCATGACATCAAGCGGCAACTTTCTTCCATTCTATCCGGTTATGTCTGGGATAAAAAAAATCCGTTTGTGCGTAAACACGATTCGTTGGTATACACGCTCTCCAAATTTATACGCGAAGGCAAGATGGAATTAGTGGCCTGATTTAAAAAATTCACGGTTATGAAAGAAAAAAACCGCTCTGTTATGAGCGGTTTTTTTGTGAATTGATATCCGGTATTATTTAGATGCCATTTTAGTCATAAAACGA
>JBIJBG010000119.1:0-6340 GCA_044345355.1 Flavobacteriales bacterium | reverse complement strand
ACATCTTCCTCCCGGCTCAACTCATCCGTGCTCAGGGATACGGTTCCGTCGGCACGGTAAAAAAAGTTTATTTCAGCGGCTTCCGCCTTGGTGCGCAGTTCGGCAGGTGCATCCCATACCGTAACCGTGTCAAAAATCAATCCTTCATTCACCCGGAAACCCAGTTCCTTCAATCCGCGGTGAATGGCCGCGGCAGCACGATGGGTGTTGCCCGCGATGCGCTTGAGCCCGTCCGGACCGTGATACACGGCATACATGGCCGCCATGTTGGAAAGGAGGGCCTGCGCCGTACAAATGTTGGAAGTAGCCTTATCCCGCTTGATGTGTTGCTCGCGGGTCTGCAAAGCCATACGCAGGGCGGGGCCTCCCTGGGCGTCAATGGTTACCCCGATGATACGTCCCGGAATCAACCGCTTAAATTCCTCTTTGGTGGCGAAGAACGCGGCATGCGGGCCGCCAAATCCCATAGGCACACCGAAACGTTGTGCGGAACCGAACACCACATCGGCACCCCATTCTCCGGGAGGAGTAAGCAGCGTAAGGGCAAGCAGGTCGGAACCTACGCCCAACAGAATATTTTTTTCCTTGGCCTTGGCCACAAAAGAAGTAAAGTCGTTTACATTTCCATAAGTATCGGGATATTGCACGATGGCCGCAAAAAAATCATTACCCAGATTAAACGATCGGAAATCTCCCGTAACAATTTCCACACCGATAGGCTCTGCGCGGGTAACAAGTACATCGAGCGTTTGGGCAAAAACGCCCTTATCCACAAACAGTTTATTGGCGCCTGCCTGCACTTTTTCGCGGGATCGGCCTCCGAAAAACAGATGCATGGCCTCGGCGGCGGCAGTGGCCTCATCAAGCAGAGAGGCGTTGGCCATAGGCATTCCCGTAAGGTCACAGACCATAGTCTGAAAATTCAGCAGACTTTCCATCCGCCCCTGCGAAATTTCGGCCTGGTAGGGCGTGTAAGCCGTGTACCAATAGGGGCTTTCAAAAATATTGCGCAAAATAGGCGAAGGCGTAAATGTGCCGTAGTATCCCTGCCCTATAAAATTTCGGAACAGTTTATTTTTGGCGGCTTTTCCGGAAATCAATTCGAGGTATTCCCGCTCGCCGAGCGCCTCGGGTATGTTGAGCGGATTATTGAGACGAATATCGGCAGGTATTACTTCGGAAATGAGGGAATCCAAAGAACCGGAGCCAACGGCTTCCAGCATTTCGTTCATCTCCTGAATTCCCGGACCTATGTGCCGGTCTTGAAAATTTTCCCCTTGAATCATGATGAATTTGGTATCTTATATCGGAACGCAAAATTAGCCAATATGTTCTGGGAGTGGGAAAAAACAAGGGTTATTTTTACATTTTTAAATTACTGATATACAACATACTACACGAATGGTGAATAATTTAATCCCCATTCCGGGGTAAAACCGATACTTTTATTGCCGCATAATCAGAGACCATGAAATCAAACTTTTTTCTCCTTATTTTCAGCATCTGCGTTTCGGCGGTGTATGCCCAGGAAACATTGGTAACCGTTAGTGGAAAACGTATTCAGGGAAAATTGGGAAACACCTTGAATGAAAAAATCAGTTTCACCAAAACCGACAATACGGTCATTCAGGAAGAAGCGGATAAAATTGCTTTTGTGTTGAAAGCGGACGGCACGAGAAATTTTCTCAGACCTACCATTCATCTTTATAACGGGAAAAATATTGCCTTCAGAAATGTAAGGCAGGATGGCCGGTTTCTTTATTATACCCCACTCAAAAAAGACAAAGAATGTAAACTGAAAACCGACAAAGTATTCAGCTACCATACCTCCGAAAAAGAGGTGCTGTTATTCCGGGAGCGGATTTACGAGGGAGATACGCTTACCGAATCAAAAATACGCTCCATGGTGGAAGGCAGGCAGGATGCCCGACTCTTTTACAAAAACCCCTACACCGGAGTGGCCAACTTTGCCCTCGGCTTCGTCTCCGGAGGTCTGATGAATTATTGGGGCATATTCGTTCCCGCGGTTTACACGGGCGTTTATTCAGCCATAAACCCATTAAAAACCAAAAAGAAAACCGAATTGCTCGGGCCGCGTTTTCTGGAGGATGATTACTACCGGTATGGGTTCAACAGCCGTGCCAAAATAAACAAACTGAAATGGTCGGCAGGGGGTGGTGCGCTCGGCATCATTACCTCGGTGGGTATTTTGGAGTATCTGAAAAAATACCATCCGGACATCATCGATAAAATCTGGTAACTGTCCTGATGAACCTGCTCCATCGGCTGGTTTATTCGAATCTGTGGGTGGCACTGGCAGCCCCTTCGGTTCTTTATACGCATGCCGCAATAGGTGATTTGGAATTTCCGCCGGAGATGTATGTTTTTGTATTCTCTGCGGTACTTTTTACCTACAACATACAGCGGCTTTATCGTGCCGATACCTACTTATCTCCCGACCTGTTGGCACGCCACGGGTGGATCGTTAAAAACCACCGGTTTCTATGGATAATCACCCTTTCGGCAATTATACCGATGCTTTATTCTATTCCCCGCATTCCGTCAGGATTTCTTCTTTTAATTATTCCCGCGGGGCTTCTATCGGCGCTTTATTTCCTGCCTCTTCCTTGCTTCGGAAAACGCCTGCGCGATGTGCCCCTGATTAAAATTCCTCTTGTTGCGTTCACCTGGGCCTGGGTACTCCTCATCGCACCATCAGGAGAGTATGTGGAAAAAAACCTACCATTATTTCTGTTCGAATTCCTCCTGTTCTTTGCGGTCACGCTTCCTTTTGATTTGCGGGATAAAGTCCACGACCAAAAAAGCGGCACGGTAACCTGGGCCATCCGCCTGGGAACAAAAAAAACCAAATGGATTGCACTGATTTTTGTTTTCCTTTCCCTAATTCCTTTGTGCGTATTCTATTCAACAAACGCCCTTACACCTCTGCTCCTTTCCGCAGGGCTTACAGGCATTATTCTGGCAGGAGTGAACGAGGAACGGAATGACCTTTATTACGGATTTCTGCTAGATGGCAGTTTAGTCATGCAGGGGCCCCTGGTCTGGCTCTGGATAAACCTTTTTTGAGGGCGCAAAACACTCTGTTTTAAGGTCAGAATGTTAAATTTTTTAAATTGTATGCACGCATAACATATTTTGTATATTTGAGGAATGAATTCAGCCAAAAAAATGAAGCGCGAGGAGACCGTAGACTTCAATATCAAGTATTCGTGGCACCTGATTTCCAGGATGTACAATACGGAGGCACAGTCCCACGGAATTACCACAGCCATCGGATTCGTGCTGCTGAACATTGACCAGGAAAAAGGCACCCCCGCCACCAAAATAGCGCCACTGTTGGGCATGGAACCCAGATCCCTCACGCGCATGCTGAAATCGCTCGAAGAAAGAAAGCTGATTTACCGCAAAAGCGACAAGGAAGACAAACGGATGGTGCGCATTTTTCTGACTGAAGAAGGCAAGGAAAAGCGGGAAATTGCAAAACTTACCGTGCGCCATTTCAATAATTTCATTAAAATTTCCATTCCCGAATCCGATTTGGAGGTCTTTTTCAGAGTATTGAAAAAGATAAACCACATGATTGAAAACGAACAAATTCTATATTAAGACATCCATCCGAATTGATAAACCGAAAATTTACATGATACCATGAGAAGAATCAAAAAAGCGGCAGTACTCGGGTCGGGAGTCATGGGCTCCCAAATCGCCTGTCACTTTGCCAACATTGGCCTTGACGTGCTTTTGTTGGACATCGTGCCCCGCGAACTCACCCCCGATGAACAGGCCAAAGGACTTACCCTCGAAAACAAAGGCGTACGGAACCGGATCGTGAACACGGCATTGCAGAACGCCGTGAAAATGAATCCCGCTCCCCTGTATGACAAAAAATTCGCCAACCGCATCAAAACGGGAAATTTTGAGGACGACATGCACCTCATCAAAGACTACGACTGGGTAATCGAAGTGGTAGTGGAGCGCCTCGACATTAAAAAATTGGTATTTGATCAGGTAGAAAAATACCGCACGCCGGGCACGCTGATTACCACCAACACCTCGGGCATTCCCATTGAACAAATGCTGGAAGGACGCAGCGAAGATTTTCAGGCCCATTTCTGTGGTACGCACTTCTTCAATCCTCCCCGCTACCTGCGTCTGCTGGAAATAATTCCGTCCACGAAAACCAAACCGAAAATCGTCGATTTCTTTATGGACTACGGAAGCCGTTTCCTCGGCAAAACCACCGTACTTTGTAAAGACACCCCCGCCTTTATCGCAAACCGCATCGGGGTGTACAGCATTCAGGCGCTTTTCCACGGGATTTGGGACTTACCGTGGAAGAAATTGACAAACTGACCGGCTCGGTGATGGGACGTCCGAAATCCGCCACGTTCCGTACGGCAGACGTTGTAGGATTGGACACACTGGTTAACGTAGCCAACGGGTTAAAAGCCAACCTGCCAAACGATGAAGCAAAACATCTGTTCGAACTGCCTGATTTCCTCCAAAAAATGGTGGAAAACAAGTGGTTGGGATCTAAAACCAAACAAGGTTTTTACAAAAAAATGCCCGACGGCGAAATTTATTCTTTGGATTTAAAAACCCTGGAATATGTGCCGCAGAAAAAAGTAAAGTTCGCCACGCTGGAAATGGCCAAACAGGAAGACAATCTGGCCAAGCGGACAAAAATTCTCTTCAACGGCCCCGACAGCGCAGGCGATTTCTACCGGAAATCCTTCTGCAACCTGTTTCAATATGTAAGCAACCGGGTACCTGAAATCACGGAGGACATTTACAAAGTAGATGATGCCCTGAAAGCCGGTTTCGGCTGGAGCATCGGTCCGTTCCTCAGTTGGGATGCCATAGGCGTGAAGGCGGCCATTGCCAAAATGGAAGAGTTGGGCGTAAAACCCGCTCAATGGATTTATGATATGGTGAACGCCGGTTTTGATACGTTCTACAAGCTGGAAAATGGGGTAGAAAAATACTACGACCTCCATTCCAAATCGTACAAAACCATCCCCGGCCGGGAAGCTTTCATTATCCTCGACAACCTGCGCGAAAGCAAAAAACTTTGGGGAAATGCCGGTACCACCTTGTTTGACCTGGGCGACGGAGTACTGAATCTGGAGTTCCACACCAAAATGAATGCGCTGGGCGGTGAAGTACTCATGGGCATCAACAAGGCCATTGACATGGCAGAAAACGGGGACTACAGAGGACTTGTACTCGGCAACAACGGAGAGAATTTTTCCGCGGGAGCCAACCTGGCCATGATTCTCATGCTGGCAGCCGACCAGGAATGGGATGAACTGAATTTTGCCATCAAGGCGTTCCAAAATACCGTGATGCGCGTACGCTACTCAGGAATTCCTGTGGTTGTGGCTCCTCAGGGGCTCACGCTCGGCGGGGGCTGCGAGCTGTGTCTGCATGCGGATGCCGTGGTAGCTGCGGCAGAAACATACATCGGCCTCGTAGAGGTAGGTGTAGGTGTTATCCCGGGCGGAGGCGGAACCAAAGAGTTTGCCCTTCGTGCTTCCGATGCCATGGGTCCCGAAGATATCCGCATACCGGCCATTAAAGATCGTTTCCTCACCATCGGACAGGCCAAAGTAGCCACATCGGCTTATGAAGCCTTCGGACTCGGAATATTCAGACCGGGGCAGGATAAAGTAGTGGTGAACCTGGACCGCAGGCTGGAAGAAGCGAAAAGGGAAGTTATCCGCCTTGCCGATGCCGGCTACACCCAGAAACCACAGCGTACCGACATCATGGTGCTGGGACGCGAAGGCCTGGGAGTAGTTTATGCAGGCGCAAATGCCATGTTCAGCGGACACTACATCAGTGAACATGACGTGCTGGTATCCCAAAAATTGGGCTACGTGCTCTGCGGAGGTGACCTAAGCGAGCGCACCACAGTGAGCGAACAGTATCTGCTGGATCTGGAAAGGGAAGTTTTCCTGTCGCTACTGGGAACCCGCAAAACTTTGGAACGCATTCAGCATACATTGAAAACGGGTAAACCATTGAGGAATTAGTATCAGGTAGCAGGTATCAAGTAGCAGGAAAAAGAGATTAAACTAAAGAAATAAAAATGCATAACTTCAAAGAATTAATCGTATGGAAAGAGTCAATGAAATTGGCTAAGACTGTATATGTTAACTTATTGGAGTTGCCCAAAGATGAACAATTTGGGCTGGCATCTCAAATCAAAAGGAGTGTAATTTCTATCCCATCGAATATCGCCGAAGGCGCCGGCAGAAGCTCTGATAAAGAATTTTTACGATTCTTATCTATCACAACCGGTTCATTATTCGAACTT
>JBIJBG010000020.1:0-19619 GCA_044345355.1 Flavobacteriales bacterium | reverse complement strand
GCCGATTATGCCGAGGCACTCACGCATTTCAACTGTCCCGCACAAAACTTTATTTTTGCTTCACGTAGCGGTGATATCGCCATTTGGCAACAGGGCGGACTTTATGACCATGCATCCGGGCAAGGCCGTTTTGTTCAGGATGGTACATCTTCCGCCTTCATCTGGAATAAAAAAGTCGCTCCTGCTTACACACCACACGTGAAAAATCCGCAGAGGGGTTTTGTGAGTTCGGCAAATCAGCATCCCACGGATTCCTCCTACCCATATTATTACAACGGTCGCTTTGAGTATTTTCGAAACAGGCGCATCAATGCCGAGCTCACCCGCCTCTCCCAAATTACCGCGGAAGATATGATGAGGCTGCAAAATGATAACTATAACCTGATTGCTGCCGAGGCACTTCCTTTTTTCCTGGAAACCCTCAATGAAAAAAATTCGCTTAATGCCTATGCGATGCAGGCCGGAAAGTGGAATTACATGAACGATGCCGACCTGGAAGGACCGGTCATTTTTGAATCCTGGTGGAAAAATGTAGAGAAATTGATGTTTGAAGAATTGATAAATCCCGAAAAGGAATTTCAAATCCCACAGCAATATAACATCATCCGTGTGATGAAAAAGAATCCCGATCACGCCATTTTTGATTATGAGCCTACTGCCGATAAAAAGGAAACGGTATCCGATTTGGTGAATCTGGCTTTCGAAAAAACCATCATGGAGCTGGACAGCCTCCGTTCGGCAGGAAAACCGATGAATTGGGCAGCTTACAAGCAGACATCCGTTCAGCATTTGTTATTCACGCTTAAACCTTTCGGGCGTTTCGACATACCCATAGGTGGCGGAAAGCACATCGTGAATGCCTGTGCAGATCGGTGGGGTCCGTCATGGCGCATGATTGTTTCGCTGGAGGATGACGTGAAAGCTTTCGGGGTATATCCCGGAGGCCAATCAGGTAATCCGGGAAGTCGGTTCTACGATAATTTTATTGACCGCTGGGCAGAGGGAAAGTATTATTCCCTCTGGTTCATGAGTTCTGAGGAGGATGGGCGCAACCAAATTCTGTTTACGCAAAAAATGTACAAATAATCCTATTTAAACATCATGAAAAAGTTTCTTTTGAAAACCATTTTGATTGCTTTGCTCGCCTGGGCAGCGCAATATGTTACCGTATGGTTCGCAGGTCCTCTCGTAGCCATGTTGGTAAACTTAATTTGGAAGGGAGAATCAGCACAAGGTTTCTTTTCCGGTTTTGTGGGTGTAGGCTTGCTTTGGTTGCTTTTGGCTACCTATTCTGACATGTCCACAGAGGGCATCCTGAGCGCCAAAATGGCTCAGATTCTTCCTCTGGACGGCAGCAGAACGGCATTGGTTTTCCTGACGGGACTGATTGGGGGATTTGCCGCCGGTTTGTGCGGCTGGACAGGTTCACTGGCCCGAAAATTGACGGATTAAATCGGCTGGTTTTTTGAATCTCAGGTTCTTTTTTGCTACCGGAGTTCCTGATCATATTTTTTCAGTTCCATTTTTTCCCCGTCGAAAAGCGCATAACTGAAATGGCTGATCCAATCGCCCAGGTTGATGTAGGTGGATTCGGAGTTTAATGGGATTTCCAGAGGCAGATGCCTGTGTCCGAAAACAAAATAATCGGCTTTAAGGCCTTTTTGAATCTGTTGTTTACAATATACCAACAGCCATTCATTTTCCTCGCCCAAAAAGTGCTGATCGGCCTTGTAATTGGCTTGTCGGCTGCGGCCCGAGAAAAATTCGGCCAATCGTATTCCCGCATCCGGATGCAGCTGCCGGAACATCCACTGAAAAAGCGGGAAGGTGAATACTTTTTTAATGAATTTATACCCATGATCGCCGGGACCCAGTCCGTCGCCGTGGCCAATGACGAATCGCTTCCCGGCAAAGGAGCGTTCAATCGTTTCTTTGTAGATATGCACGCCCAGCTCTTTTTCCAGATAGCCGAACATCCACAGATCATGATTACCCGTGATGATGTGTACGGGAATTCCCGAGTCACAAATATGGGCCAGGGTGCCCAATAGGCGTACAAAGCCTTTCGGAACTACTTTCCTGTATTCAAACCAGAAATCAAAAATGTCGCCTACCAAAAAAATTTCTTCGGAGTCTGCGGCTCTTTCGCGCAGCCAGGAAATCAGTTTTTCTTCCCTCAATCGGCTCGACGGTTCATCTGGCACACCCAAATGAAAATCCGATGCAAAAGCGGCCAGGTATTTCTTTTTTTGAGGGATATTTGCTTCCACGTGGCAATAATAACCAAATTCGCGTTATTTGGGAAAAGGCATTCTCCGCGCACGGAACATGTTTGCCATAATTTGCCGAAGTGATTTGCTTTGACGGGCATTTAAATCCCTTTATTTCCGCCTAAAATGCAACAGCCTCATCGGCTGAATAAAGCGGCTAAGGTATTTTTCCTTTTTTTTGCATTTCAACAGCGTATAGAAATGATCATAACCCAAACCCCGTTTCGGGTCAGTTTTGTGGGCGGAGGAAGCGACATGGCCGCCTTTTACTCCCGATATCCGGGAGCGGTTCTAAGTACTACGATCAACCGCTATATGTACATTTCATCCCATCGTTTTTTTGAGCCCGATAAAATCAGGGCCAAGTACGCCAAAACCGAAACGGTGAGCCGGGCCGAAGAGCTGGAACATCCCATCATCCGTGCCGTATTGGAAAAACTGCATATCCGCGGGGGCATTGAGGTAAGTTCCATTGCAGATGTTCCTTCCGGTACCGGAATGGGTTCCTCCTCCTCATTTACCGTCGGCTTACTGCATAATCTGTACACCTGGCTGGGATATACTGCCACTAAGGAAGAATTAGCTTCAGGTGCCTGTGAAATTGAGATTGACCTGCTTCGTGAACCCATCGGCAAACAGGATCAATATGCAGCAGCATACGGAGGGTTCAATATTTTCAGATTTGGCATGAATGGTGAAGTTCATGTGGAGCCGATAGCCCTTACCACAGAAGTCGAAAATGCGCTTCAGGGTCGTCTGCATCTTTTTTATACGGGAAACCAACGCAGTGCTTCCGCTATTTTGGCCGAACAAAGCAGAAACATTACGGCCGAGGATAAGTTCCAAAACCTGAAGGCCATGACAGCATTGGTAGATCCGCTGCGCGATTGCCTTTTGTCCGGCAATCTGGATGATTTCGGTCGCATCCTGCATGAAAACTGGATGCTCAAACAGCAACTTTCTGGTGCTATTTCTACCCCTGAAATAGATGAAGCATATCGTTCTGCATTAGCTCACGGAGCTTTGGGTGGTAAACTGCTCGGTGCGGGCGGTGGAGGTTTTCTTTTGTTTTATTGTCCGGAAGGTACGGCAACCCGGGTGAAACAAGCATTGCATCATTTTCGTTACTTTGAATTTGAATTTGAGCACGAAGGTTCCAAACTTATTTATTCTTCCAAATGAACACGATAGAAAGACATACCCGCTATATCAATCTGCTCCGAGAAACTCTTGTGAAGCTTTCTCCGGAAAATTTAGATGAAGTAACCCGGGTTTTTCTCACCACCTATCAAAACGGAGGTACGTTTTATGTTTTTGGAAACGGAGGCAGCGCCGCCACGGCAACCCACATGGCGGGCGACTTTGTGAAAGGGGCTTCCTTCGGGTTGGAAAAGCGCTTTAAATTCATCTGCCTGAATGATAATATGAGCGCATTGATGGCCATAGCCAATGATGTTTCTTATGACGCTGTTTTTGTGGAACAATTGAAAAATTTTCTACAGCCCGGCGATCTGGTTATCGGAATTTCGGGCAGTGGAAACTCGGCCAACGTTGTACAGGCCTTGGAATATGCCAAAAACAGCGGCGCAAAAACCTTGGCTCTCTGCGGTTTTTCGGGCGGAAAAATAAAGGCATTGGCCGATTACTGCATTCATGCCGAAGTAGATGATATGGAAATTACCGAAGATGTGCACATGGTGGTATTTCATACCATTAAGCAGGCACTCATCAATCATCTGCATGGAACGGGCTCAGTAAGTATGGGGGCCGTTTACGATTCACGGGTGAAAAAAGATTGATTCCTCGGTTCGGAGGCCTTTGTTATCTTTGCGGTATGGTGTATCCCATTGTAGCTTACGGAGATTCGGTTTTGCGGAAAAAAGCCGAGGAGATTGACGAAGACTTCCCCGACTTGGAAGTGTTTATACGGAATATGTTTGATACCATGTATGCTTCGCACGGCGTGGGTTTGGCTGCCCCACAGGTAGGTAAATCCATACGGCTCTTTGTGATGGATGCTGATGCTTTTTCCGATGAAGAACCCGAATTGGCCGACTTTAAAAAAGTATTCATCAACCCTATCCTTCTGGAGGAAAAAGGGGAAAAATGGGCCTTCAACGAAGGCTGCCTGAGTATTCCCAAAATTCGTGAGGACGTAATCCGACAGGCGGAGATAGTGGTGGAATATTACGATGAACATTGGAACTTACACGAAGAAACGTTTAAAGGAATGGCCGCCAGAATCATTCAGCATGAGTATGATCATCTGGATGGCATTTTATTTATTGACCGCATCAATCCCCTCAGAAAGAAAATGCTCAGCGGAAAACTGAAAGAAATTTCCCAGGGCAGGGTAGATGTGGATTATAAAATGCGGTTTCCCGGGCGTTAATGTTGCCTTTCATTCATCTTTACTTCCATTATTTCTTTATTTTTTCGATGTTGATTTTTATTCGTTTTACCCGGCGAATTTATCTTTCATCGGAATTACCTTTGTGTCATGAATAAGACCTCCGTACAATACGATTCGGTCATTGCCGAGTGCCGTTCAGAGTTTGCCAAGAAACTGAAAGATTATGGTGCATCTTGGCGCATTTTTCGTCCTGCGGGTATTACGGATCAGATATTTATTAAGGCCAATCGAATCCGCACCCTGGAAGAAAAGCGGCTCAGCCGGGTAGGGGAGGGAATCATCGGAGAGTTTAGGGGAATCATCAATTATTCTCTTATTGCGCTTATTCAAATCGAAAATGGGGCCGCTAAAGAACCCGATATGACGGCAGAACAAGCCTTGGGATTGTATGACCGTCTTGCGTCCGAAGTGAAGGCGTTAATGGAAAAGAAAAACCATGATTATGGGGAAGCCTGGCGCGATATGCGTACCGAGTCGTTTACTGATATGATCCTTGTTAAGCTTTTACGCATTCGTCAGATTGAATCCAATAGCGGACAGACGATTATCAGTGAAGGTATTGAGGCGAACTTTCACGACATCATCAATTACGCCGTGTTCGCCCTCATCAAATTAACCCAGGAATAGCGCATATTTTTTAAAGTGCGGGAAAACGCGCCGGATTGGCTTCATGCATCATGCCGTAGAGTTTTTCCACGATATCTTCCAGTGATGGTTTGCTGAAATAATCTCCGTCCGAGCCGTAAGCCGGTCTGTGGTCCTTTGCCGAAATGCTTATGGGGGCCTGGTCCAACAAAGAAAAGCCTTTCTGTTTTTCCAAAATCTGTTGCAAAATAAATCCGGTAGCTCCGCCTTCCACATCTTCGTCCACTATGGCCAATCGGTTGGTTTTGGCCAATGATTCGGCAATTTTTCCGTGTAAATCGAAAGGAAGCAAGGTCTGCACGTCAATCACTTCGCAGGAAATGCCCAGCTCTTCCAATTTTTTTGCAGCTTCCGAAATGATACGCAGGGTAGATCCGTAGGAAACTACGGTGATATCCCTGCCTTCCTGCAGTATTTCCGGTACGCCGAGAGCCAGGGTGAATTCTCCCACATTGGAAGGATATTTTTCTTTCATCCGGTATCCGTTCAGTGGCTCTATTACGATAGCCGGATCATCGGAACGAAGCAGTGTGTTGTAAAATCCTGCGGCGCGCGTCATGTCGCGGGGCACACAAACATACATTCCGCGTACGGCGTTGATGACCATCCCCAAAGGAGAGCCACTGTGCCAGATTCCTTCCAGCCTGTGTCCGCGAGTGCTGATGATAAGCGGCGCGCTTTGTCCGTTTTTGGTGCGGTAGCGCAGCGTGGCGGCATCATCGCTCAGTGTCTGTATACCGTACAGCAGATAGTCCAGGTACTGAATTTCGGCTATGGGTCGCAGCCCGCGCATGGCCATTCCCAATGCCTGTCCCACGATGGTGGCTTCGCGAATTCCCGTATCAAAAACGCGGGATTCTCCAAATTTTTTCTGAAGTCCTTCCAGTGTCTGGTTCACTCCGCCGATTCCTCCGACATCCTCCCCAAATACTGAAACCAGAGGATTGGAGGCCAAAATTTTTTCATAATTGTCCCGGATGATGATTCGTCCGTCAACAAACTCTTCGGTTTCGTAGGTGGGCTTTATTTCTTTTACCCGGAGTGCGCTGTGTTTGGTTTCGGCCCAAAGGTGCGAATTATAACGGTCGTGGTTGGTTTGGTTTTGTTCCTGCAGCCAGGTACGCAGCTCTCCGCGCGCAGGTCCGTTCTCTTTGCGCACCAGCCAAGATGCCCTGCGGGCGGTTTCCATTACTTCTTTACGGCTTTTTTCCTTCACGGCAAGCAGCTTGGTCTTCAGGTCGTTCAGAGCTTCCGCATGTGCGCTTTCTCCTGCGAGTTTTTCGAGGATGGCACACATTTCCGTGGATTCCGCTTCGATGGAAGCGACGAAGTCGTCCCAGGCTTCTTTTTTCGCCTGCCTGACGGACGCTTTCGCTTCTTTTTCCACCTCTTGCATTTCCTCTTCAGATACAATGGAATTGGCGATGGCCCATGTTTTCATTTGTGCAATGCAGTCATACTCATTTTCCCAGTCTAACCGCTCTTTGCTTTTGTAACGTTCGTGTGAGCCCGAGGTGGAGTGCCCCTGGGGTTGTGTGCATTCTTCAATGTGGAAAAGGACGGGAATGTGTTCCATCCTGCATACGGCTACGCCTTTTTGGTAAGTTTCAACCAATTCGGGGTAGTTCCACGCTTTAGCTTTAAAAATTAAAATGCCCGGTCCATTTTCATCCTTTTGAAATCCTCTCAGGGCTTCTGAAATGCTTCCCTTGGTAGTTTGGTATTCTTTCGCCACAGAAATGCCGTATCCGTCGTCCCATACTGACATGGCCAAAGGTACCTGCATCACGGCAGCCGCATTGAGCGTTTCCCAAAAGTGACCTTCTGAGGTGCTGGCGTCACCGATTGTTCCGAAAGCGACTTCGTTGCCGTTTACGGACAGATCTTTGAAATCTTTGAGTTCTTTCGTATTTCTGAATTGTTTAGAGGCCAGAGCCAGGCCCAAAAGCCGGGGCATCTGTCCGCCGGTGGGTGAGATATCGCAGGATGAATTTTTCTTATCAGAAACGGGTATGCGGTTTCCGTTGCGATCCAGCCAACGGGTGGCGAAGTGACCGTTCATCTGTCGGCCTCCGGTCATCGGCTCGTTTTCTAAATTGGGATCTGCATACAGCTGGGCAAAAAATTGCTTAACCGTAAGCAGTCCGGCTGCCATCATAAACGTTTGATCTCGGTAGTATCCGCTCCGCCAATCGCCCGGTTTGAATACTTTGGCCATGGCTATCTGTGCCAATTCTTTTCCATCGCCGAAAATACCAAACTTCGCTTTTCCGGTGAGTACCTCCCTGCGTCCGAGTAAACTGGCTTCACGACTTTCGCAGGCAATGCGGTAATCGTTCAGCACCTCCGCTCTGAATTCCTCGAAGCTGATTTTTTCGCTGTTCAGGGTATTGGTCTCTTTTGTCGCCACGAATCGGTGTTTTATGAAATTAAGTGCACAAAAATAAGCATTCCTCACTAATTTGTTTTTCATGAAGGCCATACCGGCCTGATATATTACTTTTGCACTGCTATGGCCGAACAAAAACATGAAGGCGAAATGTCGTTTCTCGATCACCTGGAGGCACTCCGCTGGCATCTTGTCCGCTCGGTCTCCGCTATTGCCATCGGCGGTATTTTGGCCTTTATTTTTAAAGATTTTGTTTTTGACCGGGTGATTTTCGGGCCTAAGAATCCGGATTTCATTACCTATAGGGCCTTTTGCAAGATTTCTCTGGCTTTGGGCCTGGACGATTCGTATTGCATCAAAGAAATGCCCATTCAGATCATCAATACCGACATGGGCGGACAGTTTTCCACGCACTTATGGGTATCTTTTATTACGGGTATCATCTTGGCGTTTCCTTACATCGTTTTCGAAATATACCGATTCATCAAACCGGCCCTGTATTCCAATGAACGTCGTTATGCCAATGCGGGCATTTTTTATACCAGTATTCTTTTTTTGTTGGGAGTGGCTTTCGGTTATTTTGTGATTGCTCCTCTTTCCGTTAATTTTTTGGCCAATTATTCAGTAAGCAAAGAAGTGGGGAATTACATCAATCTGTCCTCCTTCATCAGCACCGTTACCATGGTTACCATTGCCTGCGGAGTACTTTTCGAGCTTCCGATTTTTATTTATTTCCTTTCCAAAATCGGGCTGGTCAGTGCAGCCACCCTGCGTAAGTACCGCAAACATTCTCTGGTAGGCATTTTGGTTGCTGCCGCCATTATTACGCCTCCGGATATTTCCAGTCAGATTATTGTGGCTATTCCTCTCAGTTTGCTTTACGAATTGGGCATTCTGATTTCCGTGGGAGTGGAACGCAAAAGATTATCTGAAATGAAAGCGGAGGAGCTCCGCAAGAAAGGATAATTTTCTATGGACAGGATAGAAATAAGGAATAAGCGGGCCACTTTTGATTATGAGATTTTAGATGTTCTTACGGCAGGCATTGTACTTACGGGAACCGAGATAAAATCCCTCCGGCAGGGGAAGGCCAATCTCACAGACAGTTTCTGCCTGATAGAAAATGACGAAGCTTTCGTTAACAACCTCCACATCAGTGAGTATGAAAAGGGAGGTCATTACAACCACGAACCCAAGCGCAAGAGAAAACTCTTACTTAACAGGCAGGAAATACGAAAGTGGCATGCGAAGCTAAAGGAGAAAGGCCTTACCATGATTCCGCTGAAGTTGTTCATCAATGATAAGGGTTTGGCCAAATTGGAAATTGCCTTAGGCCGGGGTAAAAAAACGTTTGATAAACGGGAAACGCTAAAGGAGAAGGAGGCTAAACGGCAAATGGATCGGGTGCGAAAAGAATTGTAACCGGATTCAGCGGCGAAGCGGAATAAACATATACCTGTTCAGTCCCACTTTCCTTTCTCTTTAAGGATCAGCAACAAATCAACCAGCCTGTTTGAATACCCTACCTCGTTATCGTACCAGCCCACGGTTTTTACCATATTGCCGATAACGGAGGTAAGTTCCGAATCAAAAATACAGGAGTGCGGATTGCCGATGATGTCAATAGACACAATGGGATCTTCCGTGTATTCCATAATTCCGCGCAATTTTCCTTCGGCCGCTTTTTTGAATGCGGCGTTGATTTCTTCCACGGATTTTGTGTTTTGTACAATGCAGGTAATATCCGTGAGCGACCCGTTGGGAACGGGAACCCGGATGCCCGCTCCGCCCAGTTTGCCGTTCAGCTCGGGGAAAATTTTCCCGATGGCTTTAGCTGCTCCAGTGGATGTCGGGATCATCGATTCCGCAGCTGCACGCGCCCGGCGTAAATCTTTGTGGGGCGCATCATGGAGGCGCTGATCGCCGGTGTAACTATGTACCGTGGTGATGTAACCCGAAATGACTCCGCACAGTTCGTGAATGATGTCTATCATGGGTGCTGCATTATTGGTGGTGCAGGACGCATTGGACAGTATATCCTCTTCACCGCTCAAAATGTGTTCATTTACTCCCAGCACTATGGTAGGGATATCATCTCCGTCGGCCGGTGCGGAAATGATTACTTTTTTTGCTCCCGCAGTGAGGTGGGCACCGGCTTTTTCCCGCGTTTTAAAATGGCCCGTGCATTCTAAAACTACATCTATACCCAGTTTTTTCCAAGGAAGGTCTGCGGGGTTTTTCTCTGCAAAAATCGGAATATGCTTACCGTTGACCATAATAAAATCGGCTCCATGGCTCACGGATCCGTTAAATTTACCATGTATGGAATCGTATTTAACCAGATGGGCCAATGTTTTAGGATCAGTAAGGTCATTTATCGCGGCCAAATGAAGCCCCGGTTCGGAAATTAATCTCCTCAAAACCACGCGTCCTATGCGCCCGAATCCGTTAATGGCTAAAGATAAAGTCGGTTTGTTCATGTTTGTTTTTTGCTGTTGATTACCTTTGCAAAGGTAAATTTGTATATCATTGTGGGTTGAAATTATCCGACAACTGCCCAAAAATGTTTGAGCTGTTTCAAGGAATAAAAAACATACATTTGACAAAGAAATTGTTTTAAAGAAACATTTATGAAGAAAATTTCACTTGTTGCTGCCCTTTTTGGAGGGCTATTTTTTGGTTCAGGTTTTTTGTTTGCCCAACATGTGCATCATCCCGGATGCGGAACTCATTTGGACAAAGCGATGCAGGATGAACATTTTGCCGCCGATATGGCCCTTTTCAATGAATATGTAAAGGATTACATCCGTAACGGGGGTGAAACTGAGCGTTCCGGTGACGTACGCATTATGCCGGTGGTGGTACACGTAATCCATACAGGGGGTTCTTCCAACGTGTCTGATGCAACGGTTAATTCCATGATTACGAAGATGAATCAGGCTTACAGCAAAAGCGCACCGAACATCAATACGCTGCCTTTGCGCTTCGATACCATTGCCGGTGATCCGCAAATAGAATTCCGTCTGGCCAAAAAAGACCCGCTCGGCAATTGCACCAACGGAATCCGCCGTGTTTACGCGCCGCACAAATCAAGAGATGCCTATGATGACAAGCGGTTTAAAAGTTTAAGTTATTGGGACAGGGCCAAATACCTGAATATTTGGATTACCAATAACATCAAAGATCCTTCCGATGACGGTTCAGGACAAATTTTGGGATATTGCCTGTTTCCGGGAAGTGCCCCTGCCTTGCGCGACGGAGCTACAATCGCCTTCGGAGCCATGACCACCAATGCGGTAGCCGGACACGAAATAGGGCACCATCTCAATTTGATTCACGTATGGGGAGATGCCGTTTGCGGCGATGATCAGGTAGATGATACGCCTATCGCCCGCGGAGTAAACTTTGCCTGGGCCAATCCCTGCGATACGCTCGTAAAGGAAGCTACCTGCTACGAAAACATCATCGACAATTACCGTGATTCCCTGCTTCGTTACGGGATAGGAGAAAATTATCAGAATTACATGGACTATGTGAATAATTACAACTGTCCGAATATGTTTACAGAGGGTCAGATTGAACGGATGAATGCTGTTTTTCAGTTTTATTCCTTCCGCGGTAATGTAGTTTCCGAGGCGAACAATATTGCCACGGGTGTGAATGACGGAGCCGCCCCCTGCACGGAATTGGCTCCTGTTGCTGAATTTTGGGCTACTAATCCCGTTACCTGCGTAAATACACCTGTTTCTTTTGTTAACGGTTCCTTTAACGGGGCAGCTACCACGTTTTCCTGGACATTTGAGGGAGGTACCCCCTCCACCAGCACCGAAGAAGATCCTGACGTGGTTTATGCCGCACCCGGTGTGTACAATGTGACTCTAACCGTTTCCAACGGGGCAGGGTCAAGCACCAAAACCAAAACAGGGGTGGTTTTTATCATGGATGATTTGGCAGAATCTAAACCTTGGGGTTATTTCGAAGGCTTTGAAGAAGGTCAATACTGGGATCAGGGAAGATGGACGGTAACCACCGACCAAACCGATGCCGGTAAAAATTGGAAATTCGCTTCGGGCGTATCTTATTCCGGTAATTACTGCATTAAAATGGATAATTTTCAAAATACAAGAGACAATAATTCGTCCCTGATTTCGCCACCTTTTGATCTGGATGCCATAGAAGGAGGAAGTAAGCAATTTCGTTTTAAATTGGCTTATGCTCTGCGCACGGCCGAGGAGTTCGCCTTCGATGAATCATCACAGCAGTTCGTGCCCGTAGTGCGTGATCGTCTTGTATTGTCGCGTAGTTCCAATTGCGGTACTACCTGGTCAACCGTAAAAACGTTTACCGAAACAGAGCTGCTCTCTGCCGGCTTAAGCCCCGATGCCTTTACGCCCGATGCGACGAATTTGTGGAAAGAGCTTACCGTAAATCTCACCAGTGCCAATGCTACCGGAAATAATGTGCGTTTCCGTTTTGAATTTACCTCAGGCAGCAGCGTAAATAATAACCTGTACATTGATGATATCCAGATTTTGGCTACCTCAGGTGCAAATGCTTCCATTGAGGAAATGACCGCAGGACAGATTGATTTCGAAGTGTATCCGAATCCGGTGACGGCTCAGTCAGTAGTGTCGTTTAATTTGCCCGAGTCTGTAAACTCAGCTTTCGTGGAAGTATTTGATCTTACCGGCCGCAGAATAGCCCAGGTTTATTCAGGGCAGCTTGACGCAGGTTTGCAGACCTTCCCTATCCAGCGTGAAATGTTAGGCACATCGGGCGTTTATTTTGTAAAAGTAACCCTAAACGGAAAAACGTTTGTGGAAAAGGTAATTGCCCAATAATTCAAACTAGTTCAGAAAAAAGGCGTTCCCGATAAGGAACGCCTTTTTTGTTTGACTAATGTCCGGAAAGGGTCGTGGGTTGACCGTTTATTTTCCGGTTATATCTAGATTCAGGGTTTCAGCGTAAGCACATCTGAAGGTTTATCAATCAGATGCGGTTTTCCGTTCACCACAAGGATGGGCAGGCGGATTAATTCATGGTTGTGTACCATCACCCTCAACCAGTCCTGATCTGAAAAATCAGCGCTTTCATTTCGCTCGGTAAAGAGGGCATGTCCTGTGTTTACCAGATCTTTTGGAGTCAAGCCCATTCCCAGAATCAGCTTTTCCAGCCGCAGCGGCGTAATCGGCTCTGCATGCAAATCCACCACCACCAAATCCTTATCCCATGTTTTTGCGTAAGCCAATGCCTTCTGATGTTGCCGATTCTCGGGGAAATAATACATAGTAATAAAGTCTACATTCATACACTATCTTTTGACAAATGTCGGTCATAGCTTACTTTTCATTTTATGATTTTTGTCATGAATAAACAAAAAGTGTATTTTTTTTTTATAATTCCCCTGTGTAAGCCTTTCCTTATTTTAGCGGCAAAATAGTTTTAACCATGTCTGCCGATTTTTTTTCCTTACAACTGCCTAACGGTGTGCACATGGTTCACGTAAGAACCAAAATGACTTCAGCCCGGTGTGGAATTCTCATAAATGCAGGGTCTCGAGATGAGAAGGGCCCCAGGGGAACCGCCCATTTTTTAGAGCATCTTTTTTTCAAGGGAACCTACAAAAGAAAAGCGTTTCATATCCTTTCCGTAATCGATAATTCAGGCGGGGAACTCAACGCTTACACCACGAAAGAAGAGACCTTTATTTATGCATCCTGTCTGCGCGGTGATTTGCGCAAAGCCATTGATGTAATTACCGATGTGGTCAGCAACTCGGTATTTCCCGAGAAAGAAATTGAAAAGGAGCGGGGGGTTATTCTAGACGAAATTAATGCCTATAGGGATGATCCAGGAGAGGATATCATGGATCAATTTGAAGACCTTTGGTTTGCCGGGCATGAATTGGGATCTAATATTTTGGGTACTTCGGCAGATGTACGTAAAATATCCAGAAAACACATCCTCGATTTTATTCGGAATTCATACCGAAATACCTCCCTCGTTTTTTGTACCGTAGGCAATTTTTCGTTTGAAAAAATTGTGGAGTATGCACGCCCGATCCTGGAGCAGTTTCATTTCGGGGGAGAGCCTGTTCATCGGGTTCCCTTTACGACCCCTTCTGCCTCATTTGACGTACGGGTGAAAAAGAAAATACACGGAGCCCATCTGCTGCTTGGTTTTCCCGGGGTAAATCGCCTGGCCGACGACCGGGTTGTTTGCGGTGTTTTAAATAATGCCCTGGGTGGGCCGGCCATGAATTCCATGCTTAATCTGACGCTCCGTGAAAAACACGGCATCTGTTACCAAATCGACAGTCAGCTGATTTCCTATGTAGATTCGGGCATTTGGAGCGTGTATCTGAATACTGATCCGGAAAAATTGGAAAAAGCGGTTGACCTTACTCTTGCGGAAATAAAAAAACTGCAGGGCAATGCGCTGAGTTCGCTTAAGGTGCATCAGATGAAGAAACAGGTAAAAGGCCAATTGGCCCTGTCTCAGGAGAACCCCGGTAACCTGATTCATCATGTGGGTAAGAGTTATTTGCTCAGGGGGAGATTCGAAACCCTGCGCGAGTTGATGATGAAGGTGGATCAGATCAGGCCCCAGGATATTTTATATGCAGCCAATACTTACCTGGATACAGACCGTATGAGCCGTCTGACTTTTTTACCAGGTTAGGGCCGCGGCTTCAATTTAACGCTGACGATGGATGTATGAAATTCGGTTTCTGACAGTTTGCCGTCGGTATAACGGAAAATGTTTCTGTCGCCGTCAGGAGCTTTAAATTCGTATTGTCCAGCGCCCGATTTCTTTACCGGTACAAATTCACCCCAACTTTCCATAAAAAGGCGCTGTCCTTCCCGTGGCTCTTTGTAATACATCGAAATGAGGCAAAAGTCTGCAGGATCCGCGCTGAGAAATTTTCCGTTTTTCCAATGAAAAACCGATAGTTTGCCCGATGCATCCGGATTTATCTTGCAATACTTTTCTACGGTTCCGTTTTCCTTATGCTCATAAAAACTCTCCGTAAGTTTTCCCTGTTTAAAAACAAGGCGCATTTCCGTTTCGGCCAGAATTTCTTTCCATAGAATTTTGGATTGGGCCCGGCTCACCAGAGTATATAACTCAATGTCGCCCTTTTGTTTTCTGTCTGTGGTAATCGTGCCCACTTTTTTGCCAAACAGAAGCATGTCGTATTCCTGCTTTTGGGCTGCCGCTTGTAACGTAAAAAAAGAAATGGCCGCCGATATGGCAACCATTCCAATAGTACTTTTTTTGCATTTAACCGTGTTCATCAGCTTCCGGCATATTTCACATAAACAGTTCCCACGATGGTTTTCCGCTCGGTTTCCACCAATTCACCGTTTTTGTACATGTAAATAATTTTATCTCCTTTGGGAATGTTGTACTCATATTTTCCGGATCCCAGGTCTTTCAACGCATATACCGCACCGATTCGTTCGGTAAACAGGTTGGCCATACCTTTAGGCTCCTGAAAATATAAGGAAATTACGCTGTACGTAACGGCAGAGGAGTGAGTGAGCTTTCCTTTTTCGTTGGTGACGTTGTATTTTGAGCCGTCCCAATTGATACTTGCATAATTATCTACTTTACCGTCCACTTCATTTTTGCAGTAAGAACTGAGCAATTTGCCATCTTTGTAAGTGACGTCCATAAGCACGTAATTCGTTTTTGTGGAAAACAATATTTTGGCTTCGGAACGGCTTTCCAGTTTATAGGTGGTAAATGCGCCTTTGATGGTTTTGGTAACGGTGAGGTTTCCTACCTTATCTCCCGACAAAATGATGTCATACTTACGGGTCTGCGCTGCAGCCGAGCCCAACAGGCAAAAGGCAATGGAAACACATGCAACTAATTTCTTCATGATTGTTTTGTTTTAAAATAAATTGGTGACTAAATTACGTTTTTGCACCTACCAAACAAATTAACTGAGATTTTGGTTTGATTTTATATAAAACATGTCTGAATAAAATCTTGCCTGTAATTTTTTAGTATTGCCGAAAAGAGTAAGGTAGCAGTGAATTTTTGATCCAATCGGGCGACTCAGTTCCCAGTCAGCAGATTGTACATATATTCTACGTCGCGAGCATTTTTTACGTCATATCCATGTTTTTGAAATATCTTGGCAATTTGCTCTACTTCTTTCAGAATATCCTCCTGATTTTTCCTACGTTGTTCATCGGACATAAATAATAGAGGAAACTCGTGGTTGTTATCAAAACAGATCGGAATAGTTTCTCCCGTTTCCCGATCCTCCACCCAAGCCTCTTCATCCTCCGGCAGAATCAGGTGTGCATATTGATCTGGCACCACAAGAGTCAAATAAGGCGTGTGCAGGGTCATGCTTTTTTTTGCCCTATTTTCTTCATAACGGATTACGCTGTTGTCCTCATACTCCAGTGTGGCATAACTCAGGTATCCGAAATACTGGTATTGATGAAAATAATTCTTCCCTACCAAATCGTACAATTCCTTCAGCATGGCTTCTGGCAATTTCCCTGATGGGTATTTTCGCTCGTATTCGCTGGAAACAGCCTCGCCAAAGGCCGTCAGAAAACGTGTCTGGGAAAGTTGGTCATATTCGGTGAAAACCGTTTCACCTTGCGTCCACCACCCTCCGTCATAATAATTATATTCCGATTGCCCCTCATAATGGTAGGTAATTCCGTTCTTAACAAAATAAAAAGGTTTCTTTTTCTTCTTCATTTTCTTTGTTTTTAAGTTATTCTACCCATTTTGGTCATATGCGCCCTCAAAAACGATATATTCTTTTTGGATGCTCTCTTCAGGCTCGGTCTCCTTTTCTTGTTCCATCTGTTTGGCTGCCATATTAAATACGTTCTGTGGATCGGTCAGGTTTTCCTTGCTTATCACAAACCCGTAATTGATTTTGCTGCCCCTCTTGAGTATGCATACGTGAAATCGTTTAGCATTTCTCAGCTCAGGCTCAAATTTTCGGTATGACTCGGCAAATTGCAAGGCGGTGGTTTCATCGTCCTTATTCCATCTGGTGGCTCTACATTTATCAATCTCGATGTGGATGGTTTCTTCTCGGTAATCCAATAATTCAGAACCGAAATTGTGGAACATTCTGAACCACTTATCCACGTTTTTTGCGTGGCGTTCGTTGATCTGGTTGATTAATTCTTTTTCCATTGCTTTTTTCGTTTACTTGTTAATGATATTTTTGAGATTGTTGATAATGTCTGTGTTGATGATTTCCCAAGGCAGATTCGGCTTTCCGAAGTGACCGTATGCGGCTGTAGGCAGATAAATCGGGTTTTTTAATCCGAGCTGCCGGATGATACCGTTTGGCTTTAAATCAAACAACTCTTTGATCGCGGGAAGAAGAATATCTTTCCGTATGGCTTTGCTTTCGTGCAGATTTATATACAAGGAGGTGGGATCCTCTTTCCCTATGGCGTAGGAAATTTGCACGGTACATGCCTCGGCAATCCCTGCGGCCACGACATGCTTGGCCACGTAACGCGCCGCATAGGCTGCGGAGCGGTCCACTTTGCTCGGGTCTTTCCCGCTGAAGGCGCCTCCTCCGTGTGGGCAACTTCCTCCGTAAGTGTCCACTATGATTTTCCGACCCGTGAGTCCGGTATCCCCGTGTGGGCCTCCTGTGATAAAGCTTCCCGAAGGATTGATGAGGATATTCGGCGCTTTCCCGTCGGATAAGTATTTTTCCGTGATGGGAAGAATTAACTCCCGGGTAAGGGTTTCCCGGATTTCTTCCTGACTAATCTCCGCAAAATGCTGACTCGATATCACCACGCGTTCCACGCCTTTGGGAATTCCGTTTTCGTAGGTTACGGTTACCTGCGATTTGGCATCCGGCAGAAGCCAGGGTATTTTTCCGCTTTTACGGAATTGGGCGAGGTCCTTCACCAGGGAATGAGCCAGGGTGATGGGAAGAGGCATCAGTTCGGGGGTTTCGTTACAGGCATAACCGAACATCAGGCCTTGGTCGCCCGCTCCGCCGTGGGCCACGCTTTGGTTAATCTCGGCGCTTTGTTCATGCAGCAGCAGCATATAATCAGCCGTGTGGCAGTTGAAGCCTGCCATGTCGTTGTCGTACCCTATTTTTTGCAGCGTTTCTTTCGCTATTTCAATAGGATGAATATCGGCAGCCTTTGTTTTGGCTTCTCCGGCAATAATCAGGCGGCCCGTGGTGATGAGGCATTCGCAGGCTAATTTGGCATCAGGATCTGCAGTGAGATAGGCGTCAAGGACGGCATCTGAAATTTGATCGGCCACTTTGTCCGGGTGGCCTTCCGAAACAGATTCGGAGGTGAACGAGTAGGTCATGTTATCCTTTTTTTTGATGATTAAACCGACGTGAAATCATCCGAAAAGGGCAGACAAAAAAAGGAGAGTGGGAACTGACGAACTTTTTTGGTTTCAAAACCCTCATCCTTTTACCACCGTGGCGTTCCAGCTCGGTTGGTTTCTGCCTGCGCAGAATCGTGATGAATATGTCACAAAGGTAAAGCGTTTTTTTTGAAACTGACAAAAAAAATCAGGTCGATTTTTTTATTCATCTTTTTTCAAAGCTCATTAAAAACAACAAAACCGCCTTACAGTGAGGCGGTTTTGTTGCTCAGGCCAAGTGATTCCGACAGGATTCGAACCTGTGACCCACAGCTTAGAAGGCTGTTGCTCTATCCAGCTGAGCTACGGAACCTTTTTCCGGCCGCAAAGATACTAATTTTGCCCGCCCGAAAAAGAAAAAGCCGCCCTTAGGCAGCCTTTTTCTTAATTAAATCAAATTCCCTTATTCAAATACAATCGTCATTTCAACTCGGCGGTTACGCTGGCGTCCTTCTTCCGTATCGTTGCTGTCAATCGGCTTGTCCGGACCATACCACTTGGTGAGCAGACGGCTTCCCTGAACTCCTTTTTTCATCAGGTACGTTTTCACCGCCGCAGACCGGTTTTTGGAAAGGGTGATGTTGCTTTGCCGCTGGCCCACATTGTCCGTATGGCCTTCAATGAGGAGTGTGTAATCAGTTTTCTTCTTCATCAGTTCGGCCAGTCCGTCCAGTGAAGAATAGGACGTGCTGCGGATGATGGCTTTGCCTGTGGCAAATTCCAGGTTGTCGAAAGCCGCTTGAATTACTTCCTGCTCCTCTTTGGCTATCGGCGGACAGCCGAAGTTTTCTCTCACACCGGGTGTATTCGGGCATTTATCTTCCAGGTCAATGATGCCGTCTGCATCCGTATCGGCATAAGGACATCCTCCGTTCTCCATGGGACCGGGTTGTGTGGGGCATTTATCGTCCGTGTCGCGTATGCCGTCTTTATCGGCATCCTTAAACGGACATCCGCTGTTTTCGGCAAGTCCCGGCTCATCCGGACAGGCATCTTTGTCATCGGTAACTCCGTCACCGTCACGGTCGGGGCAGCCGAATTTTTCGGGCGGACCGGGGAGTGTGGGACACTGATCCAATTTATCCGTCACACCGTCTCCATCCGTATCGGGACAACCGTTAAATTCTGCCAAACCGCGTTCATCCGGACAATCATCCTTGTTGTCAATGATGCCGTCGCCGTCCCGGTCAGGACAACCGTTCAGGTCGGCAGGGCCGGCTTCGTTGGGGCAACCGTCGGTTTTGTCCGTAATGCCATCACCGTCACGGTCGGGACAGCCACGTAAATCTTTTGGCCCCGGGTCTGTAGGGCATTCGTCTTCGGTGTCCTGCAGGCCATCTCCGTCGGTATCGGGACACCCTTTGAATTCCCATACTCCGGCCAGATCGCGGCATTTATCCCGCTTATCGGATACTTTATCTTTATCGCGGTCTCTCGGTTTACCGTAAGGTACGGGGATTTTCAGCAACATATGGAAATCCGCTTCGCGAAGGGCTTTTTT
>JBIJBG010000133.1:0-5985 GCA_044345355.1 Flavobacteriales bacterium | reverse complement strand
TACTCTACGTCTTTTCCGAAAAGGTAAGCAGAACCAAGTCCCTGAAGTATTTTTACGGTAATGCCACCTTTCAGGAAATGCTCTTTTTTGTCTAAAATCACACGTCCGTAGGAAAATCCGTATTCCGCCCAGGTATTGGTTTGAGCCTCGAGCCTTTTCTGGGAAAATTGGCGGTTCCAGTTTGGAGTAAATTTAAAGGATTCCCAGGCAAGATCCAGAAAGGGTTGTTCAACCCCGTTTACGTTGGTGATGGATCGCAGACGGGCCGTGAAGGCAATGGCATCTTTGGGAGTAAGGGTAACCATAAAGGAGGGCAATTGCAGATTGAGCCCCACATAAGCATTGTAGGATTTTTTATTATCTGCCCGCACTAAGTATTTGTCGGCAAAATCAGGATCTTGAAAACGGTCGGGATTGAAGAGAGCCGTCCGGTCCAGCCCGATGTAATTGTTGCCGATAAAGGTACTCATGCCAAATAGGCTGATATCTACTTTGAAACGGCTGTCGGCAATAGAAGCCGGGTTGTAGTGCACTTTGTTCACACCCGCGTAGTTACTGGTAGTGAACCCGATAAAATCCTGTGCAGGCAGCATTGCGTTATGAAGCAAAACAGCACAGGTAAGTAATAGAAAACGTCTGATTATGTCCATGATTTAGGGAGTTTGGTTAATCAAAGGTAGCAGTAATTTCACAATTCCAGCCATAACTGGTTTTCAGTTAGGCTGAAGCTGCGACGGTGTTGCTCACAGATGCCAAATTCACTGATGGCCGATCTGTGTTTGGCGGTGCCATATCCTTTATTTTGATCCCATCCGTATTTAGGAAATTTTTTGTGTAAAGCTTTCATTTTCCGGTCCCGTTCAGTTTTGGCAAATATGGAGGCCGCGGCAATGGAGGCATACTTTCCATCTCCTTTAACCACGCAGGTGTGCGGAATTTTTTCGAATTTTCGGAATCGGTTCCCATCTACCAGAATGTGTCCGGGTTTTGTTTTTAGGTTTCGCAGAGCTTTATGCATCGCGGCTACTGAGGCCCATAAAATGTTTAGCGAATCTATTTCACGGGGCGAGCATTCCGCTATGCTCCAGGCCAGGGCTTCCTTTTCGAGTATATCTCGCAGGAGCAGGCGTTGGGTTTCACTTAGTTTTTTGGAATCGTTGAGCTGGGGATGAAAAAAGTCGGGAGGTAAAATGACGGCGGCTGCCACCACCGGTCCGGCCAGGCATCCCCTTCCGGCCTCGTCGCATCCCGCCTCGGTGAGGCCTTCATGCATGTAAGCCAATAATTTTGGAAGACCTGCCTCAGGCATAGGTTTTCAGAATTTGGGCGATTTGTTCTGCAGCCGTGTCCCAGGAGAAATATTCCGTTCGACGCGTTCCTTTGGCGATAAGCTCTTCGCGTAATACTGCATCTGAAACAATCCGGTGCATGGCTTCAGTTAATTGCTCCCGTTGATAGGGATCGATGAGATATGCCGCTCCGCCGGCTATTTCAGGAAGGGCGGTAAGGTTTGAGGTAATCACAGGAATGCCGCTTTTGAATCCTTCAATCACCGGAATACCGAATCCTTCGAAAAAGGAGGGGAATACCAAAGCCTCCGCACCCCGGTAAATGCGCTGTAGAGATTCATCCGACAGTTGACCCAAAAACAGAATGTCTTCCCGGAAGGGATGATTCTCCCAGGTTTCCCGCATGGAGTCCGTCCACCATTGTTTCGCTCCCGCAAAGAGTAGCCGGAATGGCTTTTCATGTGTTTTTCGGAATTGACCGAAAGCCTCCATCAGGCCCTTCGTATTTTTGCGTTCGTGAATACTGCCTACATGAAGAAAATAGTCCATTCCTCCGGCAAATTCCAATTGTATTTTTTCTTTTTCCGGGGTTGATGAAACTGGCCGAAAACCTTCGGCGGTGCTGTTATAAACCACCGTTATTTTTTCAGGCGATATACCCAGGGCCTGTATCATATCCTGCCTTGAAAATTGGGAAACGGTTATCAGGTGGTCTGCCTTTCTGATAAGGGCCGGAAATTTGGTGAGGTAATACTTTCGCCAGCGTGGAGCAATAAAATCGGGGTGGTGCAGAAAATTGAGGTCATGCACCACGGAGACAGTCGGCATTCCTGTTTTAAGGGAAACCCAGCCGTCGGGGGAAAAGAATACATCGGGGTGAATTGATTTCAATGCACGGGGAACGCTACACCCAAAAAATAAATCCATCAGAAGGGGCAGTCGGGTAGGGGGATAGAGCCTTTTTGCGTGTACATTTTCCGGCAGTGAATCCGCATCAGGAAATGGCTTATCGAAAAGAAAGGAAAATGAATCATCTGCCATTATCCTGGGCAGGCGAGTCATGATTTCGCGGGTGAACAGGCCGATGCCATCCGTGGGACCTTGGCGTAGCAGGCGTGTATTTACGGCAATATGCACTTTTTTTCGGCTTTCTTGCACAAAGAAATGGATTTCCGCGTTTCAATGTGCAATTTTACCCGCTCAATGCCTATTATGCACATAACGGATTCCTACCGGCGTTTTTTCGACCGATTGTTTTTGGCTTCGCTATGTGTGCTTGCTTTCGGAATTCCTACATCCACCATTCTGATGAGCGTGGCTCAGTTCGGCTTCGGAGCCGCAGTTTTTCTGGTGCCCGATTATCGGGTTAAAATCAATAGGTTGCTCGCTAATCCCTTAGCATTGATTTGGATCGGGTTGTATGTTCTTTTTTTGTTGGGAGGCCTGGCCTCGGATGACATATCTTATTTTTTGAAAGATATCCGTACCAAAATGCCTTTGTGGGTTATTCCCGCGGCATTGGCACTTATGCCTCCGCTCTCGGAACGACAGCGTGATCTCGTGCTTCACTTTTTTGTGGCGGGTTGCCTGTTGGCTTCACTTGCCGGTGTGGTTTCGCTGGGCACGGAAAAGATAGCCGATTACCGTGCTTTGTCTCCGATGGTTTCACATATTCGTCTGGGCATTTATCTGGTATTTTCCCTATCTGTTCTAGTTTATTTTACCGGGAAAAAATCCTTTCTGCCCCGCGGGGTTTATATTGTCCTGGTTCTTTTTATGGGGGCATGGTTGTTTTTTTTGAAGAGTTTTACGGGAATCATCCTCTTTTGCGTGTTGTTTTCCCTTCTTATTTATTTTTTCTTTTTGTCCGGAAAGCCACGAATGCGGTTGATTTTTATTTTTTTTACCGGTCTAGGGGCGGTTTATCTGGCTTCCATGGTGTATGGTTTTTATCAGGTGAATGAAGAGCCGTATGTTTCATTGCCCAAATTTACCCGGGAGGGGAATGCCTACCTGCACGACACTGCCCTGAAATCAGTGGAAAATGGTAATTATATTTGGAGATACCTCCAATTGGACGAGTTGAAAAGAGATTGGGGTAGGCGGAGTAATTTGTCTTTTGACGGAACTGATAATAAAGGAAATGTGCTGAAGGCTACGCTTTGCCGTTACCTTGCCTCCAAAAATTTACCCCGTGATGCGGAGGGTATCGGGGCGCTCTCAGATGATGAAATTCATCTGATTGAAAACGGAATTCCCAATCACCTCTATGCCCGCCCGTTCAATCTGCGTGGCCGCATTTATGAAACGTTGTGGGAATGGGATGTTTACCGGGGTACGGGAGATCCCAACGGAAAATCGGTATCGGCGAGGGTGGAATTATGGCAGGCATCTCTTTCGGCCATCGTTCATTCTCCGTGGTCAGGGTATGGTACCGGTGATGTGCGCACTTCGCTGAAGCATGCCCTCCGTGCGGCAGAAAGCCGACTGGTATATTTTGGCCAATTCGGTCCGCATAATCAATTTTTGGCCACCTGGTTGGCATTAGGGGCAGTCGGTTTTCTGTGGATGCTGCTGTGTATTTTTTCGCCTGTTGCGTATGGTGAATATCGAACGAATTGGCTCAGTTGGGTTGCTGTGGGTATTCTTTTTTTAGCTTCCTGGAATGAAGATATTTTTGAAACACAGGCTTCGGTTACGTTTTTTTCCTTTTTATTTCATCTGGTTCATTCCCGTTTCATCCCTTCTCGGGAAGGATAAATGTATATTTTTGCATACCAATATATAATACCCTATGTCCGAAAATCAGACATCACAAGGTTTTGAGTTCAGTTCGGTAAAAATAATCGGATTCGTCATGAAGTGGTGGAAACCCATCGCTCTGGTGAGTTTTGGTGCGGCCCTGATTTCTGCGGCGGTATCGCTTTTAATCCCGAATAAGTACCAATCTACCGTCATCATGTTTCCTTCCACCACGCATTCCATATCCAAAGCGTTGATTGACGTGCAGGGCGTTTCCAAGGCGGATATACTCGAATTCGGTATGGAGGAAGATGCCGACCAGATGGTACAGATTTTAAATTCGGATGAGATTTTTCAGAAAATCGTGAAGAAGTTCGATCTGATGAATCATTACCGCATAGATGCTTCTTCAAAGCTGGCCCAGACCAAACTGCGCAAGGAGTATGAAGGCAATATCAACTTTAAGCGTACGGAATACCTTTCGGTACGGGTAGATGTGATGGATGAGAGTCCGCAGATGGCGGCTGATATCGCCAATGAAATTGCGGCCCAGCTGGATACAGTGAAGAACAGAATGCAAAAGGAGCGGGCGATTCAGGGTTTATATATCGTGCAGCAGGAATTTAATGAGCAGGCCGCCTTCATCAAGGCAATGGAAGATTCTATCAAGATGATTCGCCGCAAGGGAATCAACGATTATGAATCCCAGGCAGAGGTATTGAATAAGGAATACGCCACGGCTCTGGCCAAAGGTGACCAACGTGCCGTGAAGGCCCTTGAAGAAAAATTGCAGATTTTGTCAGAATACGGGGGAGAATATGTAGCACTGAAAGAAGGGTTGGAGCTGTACCGAGAGCAGTTGAGTCTGCTTAAAGTGAAACTGAATGAGGCTACCGTGGATGCCACACAACCCATTTCGCACAAATTTGTGGTGAACCATGCCTTCCCGGCCGAACGTAAGACTTATCCGCGCCGAAGCCTGATTGTGCTGGGTTCTGCCATAGGGGCCTTCCTGCTTTCGCTGTTCGTTATCATCGGCATTGAAAACTGGAGGGCATATAAAGCCTCCCTAACCACACCCAAATACGCGTGACGGAAACGCGGAGATTTCATAATGTTCCGGTTGTTTTTTGGCTCCTGCTGGGGCTTTTTGCCGTATTGAACGGGTTTTTGATCTGGCACGAATTTTTTTGGCTTCCGGCTCTTCCCATACTCATCGGTGTGTTGCTTTTGGCTGTTCTGTCTTTAGATCAGTTTGTTATACTCATCGCTTTTCTCACCCCCCTTTCGGTAAATCTGGAGGATAAAGGACTCGGGGCCGCTCTGAGCCTTCCTTCCGAACCGATGATTATAACAGCCATGATGCTATTTGTCATCAAAGTGCTTTTTGAAGGGAAATACCACTGGCCCGTATTTCGGCATCCGCTTACCTGGGCTATTCTGCTTCAGCTCGGTTGGATGTTTTTTACCTCGGTGGTATCCACAAATCCCTTGGTATCATTGAAGTTTTTCGTATCCCGGCTTTGGTTTGTGCTTACCTTCTTTTTTCTGGGGATTGAAATTTTTAAGAAAAAGGAAAATATTACCCGATTTTTGTGGGCTCATATTTTCGGGTTATTCTGCGTGGTCATTTACACTACTTATGTGCACTGGACCTGGAATTTTGAAAAGGATCCCGGCCATTGGGTTATGGATCCGTTTTACCATGACCATACCGCGTATGGAATGATTCTGGCTCTCTTTATGCCCGTGATTGCCGGTTTTACTTTTTTCAATCGCCTGAGTTTGTTTACGAAGATTTTGCTTTTCAGCATGTTTGTTCTGTTTTTCATCGGTTTCAGATTATCCAATTCCAGGGCAGCCTGGCTCAGTCTTATTCTGGCTTTGGGCATTTATTTTCTTTACCGCTTCCGCATACGCTGGTATATTGTTGTTTTGGGGGGTGTTTTTTCTG
>JBIJBG010000068.1:0-8641 GCA_044345355.1 Flavobacteriales bacterium | reverse complement strand
TTCATCAAGGAAAAAAGAATGCCTTGCGGCGAGCATTCAAAATCAATAACTATTATTTATCCAAATGGCAGGAGAGTAAACACCCTAGTGTCAAATATGGGAAAAAGCCTTTGTACTATTTTGGCGATTAGATAACTGTGTAAAAAAATAAAAGTAACGTAGATAAGTCAAAAAAAGATACGTTACGAAATTGCCGTCAGCATTCACCGGGAAAAATATCCGGGCGAACTGCTTTATTGATTTTTTGCCGGAATTTTACTCATGGCACGCTCCGCAATAGCCGTGATGGAAAGGGAAGGATTCACGCCCGGATTAGCCGAAATCATGGAACCGTCGCACACCCACATGTTGTGATACCCGAAAACACGGTTATCTTTATCAATCACGCCCTGTCCGGCATCGGCTCCCATCACGCAGCCACCCAAAATATGTGCCGTGGAAGGAATGCCCGTAAGCGTTTCCGAAAAAATGGTAAGCGGTTTACCTCCTATTTCGTCCGCATAGAGTCCCGACAAACGGTGCGCCTCATCAATAAATGCCGTAGGTGCATTCCCTGAAGCTATTTTGGAACTGATTCCCCAGATGGATTTTCTGAACTGAAGCGTACTTTCCATGCTTTGCATAAAGAGCATAAACACGGTCTGTTTGCCGAAATCACGCACGAAATACACGCGCAGCCAACCGATGGGCTGTGTGACTATCTTAATGACTAATTTTCCGATACGCTTGAAAAAATCAGGTTCGTTCACCGCAGGCATCAGGGTGGGCCTCCATGCTCCCGAGCCGTTGCCGTAGCGGCAGGGTTCCAGATGGCTGTTTTCATCCACCTGCAAAATAGAACCGATAGCCACACCACGCGAAAAATCCACGTCTTCACGGGTTGAGGTTACCCCGATCAACGCCTCATTGTTTGAGCGGATATCAAAACCGAGCCGGGAACTTAACCGCGGCAAAGTTTTCCGTTTCAGACGCAGCAGGAGCGGAACGGTTCCCAATACACCGCCCGCAAAAATTACGCCTTTCGCTTTTATTTTTTTGGTGATTTTAAAAAACCGTGTACTGTCCCGCAGGGTGATTTCATATCCGGTGCTTCCGGCTTCGCCATCCGACGGATTTACGCCGGTGACCTCCTGCTCTGCCCACACCTCAGCACCTAAACCCATAGCCAGATGCAGGTAATTTTTGTCTAATGTATTTTTGGAATTATTGGGGCATCCCGTCATGCATTGTCCGCAGTAATTACAGGTAGTTCTCTCGGGTCCCTTGCCTCCGAAAAACGGATCGGGAATAGTTTTATCGGGAGCCTCTCCGAAGAGCACGGCCACGCGTGTCGGCTCAAATTCATTTCCTTTTCCCGTTTTTTCTGCCACGGCTTTCATGGCTTTATCCGCAGGACCCAGGTAGGGATTTTTTACTGTGCCCAGCATGAAATTCGCCTGCTCATAAAAAGGAGCCAATTCCGTTTCCCAATCGGCCAGAGTGGCCCATGAGCCGTGGTTGTAAAATCCGCGCTTGGGTTTGGGAAGGGTATTGGCATATACCAACGATCCGCCACCTACGCCCACACCGCTCAAAATGGCAATGTGACGGAAATAGGTGAGCTTCATGATGCCGAATAACCGAAAAGAAGGAAGCCAAAGCCATTTTTTAAAATTCCAGTTGTTCTTCGGAAAATCAGCGTTATGGTACCATTTTCCCTTTTCAACCACCAGCACTTTATAGCCTTTCTCGCTGAGTCGAAGCGCAGATACCGAGCCTCCGAATCCGGAGCCGATTATAACAAAATCATATTCAGCATATCCGGTATTCACCTTGTTTATTTTTTGTTATATTCGTTGATGATGGCTTCCAAATCATCAAATTTGGTTTCTTTATCATCCAACCTTTTAACCAAATCGGGAGCATCGGCCATCCACTCTCCCAATTTCTTTTTGAAATTGCCCGAACCTGTTTTCAGCAGCTCATCGGAGCCCTTCCTACGCACATAGTATTCGGTTTTGGTAACCATGGTGTTCAGCTGATAGAGCTCATACTGGTATTCATAAAAGAAGATTTTTCCTCCCTCCTTTTGCCAAAAAAACTGCTTTTCCTCGCCTCCGGGTACCAAAAAGGATTCAAAAATTTCATTGCCCACTTTAACCAGAACATAATTTCGGGCATTGATGGACTTGGTGGACTGGTCGGGCAGTTTCACCTGCATGGATTGGCGATAGCCGGTTTTCTTCAGATAATTGATATTCCCGAAAAGCGTATCTCCTTTTGCACTCACCGCAAACCCCGGTTCGGGTTCAATTTTTGGGGTAGTTCCCTGCCCAAAAAGGCTAAAAGGAACCATTAAAAAAAACGCAGCGAGAGAAGAAAAAAAAGCCTTCATAAAAAATTTATTCGTTATATATAACATCCAGAACGGTTTGTCCCACGGCTTTTAACACCGTTTTATCGATTACAGTCAGATTATCGTCCCCGGTATGCCAGTGTGCCCCAAAACCGTTATCCCCATTGTGTTTTCCGTAGTTGATGATATCGATTACGGGAATGCCGGTATGCTTACGCACAAAGTAATGATCATCCGTAACTCCGGGAGCCATCTCCTGGGTGAATAGGTCGGCATAACCGAGTCTTGCCGCGGCAGACCAAACCTTTTCCACTACGGACGGTGCTACCTGCATGCTGAAGCCCTCCTTGGCAAAGCGGGCGCCCTTGGCACCTACCATATCCAGCAGAATGCCGTATTTGGCAAAATAACCGGGCACGGGCGGATTTTTTGACCAGTACTGGGAACCGAGGCAATACGACTCATTTCCTCCATCCGTGGTGCCATAATCTTCCACATCAAAAAGGACGATATCAATGCCTGCATCGGTAGGTTTTTGAGCGATTTGGCGGGCTATTTCCAACAACACACCGGTTCCGCTTCCCCCGTCATCCGCACCGTCGAACCGCCTATTTTTATTCCCTTCATCCATGTCGGCGAAAGGGCGTGTATCCCAGTGGGCACAAAGCAATACGCGGTTGGATGATTCCGGCTTGAAGCGTGCCATGATGTTATACATACGCAAACTTTCACCCGTGTGGGCGGTTACCGTTCCGGTTTGCACGATGACATGGGGCGTGTATTGTTTCAGCTTTTTTTCCAACCATTCGGCGCATTTCTTTTGGCTTTCGGAATTGGGAATGCGCGGTCCGAAACCCACTTGTTTTGAGATGAAAGCATAGGCGCTGTCCGCATTGAAATCGGGCGGGGCTACGTAAGGTTTTTTCCCCTCCGCTTGGGTAGGTGCAGGCGTAGGTTTGGTGTTTCTCTTCGGTTTATTTTCGCATGAGGTCATCCATGCAACGGCAATTACAGGTAAGAAAAATAACCTCAGGTAATGTTTGTTTTGCATCCGTTATATTTTTTCCCAGCCCGTTCCTTCTTTGCCATCTTTCAACTGAATGCCTTGACTTTTCAACGCATCGCGGATTACATCCGACGTGTGAAAATCTTTGCGGAAACGGGCTTCGTTTCTCAAATTAATGATTAATTGCATCAGACCGGGCAATAGGTTATGCTCCTCGCTTCCATTTGAAACCGATTCATCAGCCAGGCCGAGTACGTTTTGTACCCATTCCGGGATAAACCGCTGAAGCTCCTCCAAATCCCGTTCCGAAATTTCTTCCTTCCCTTCCTTCACCGAATTGAGTCGCTTTATGGCATCAAACAGGTGGGCAATGGCTACGGGACTGTTTAAATCATCGTTCATGGCGGCATACACCTGCCTCTTCCAGTCCACCCAATCATAATCAGAACGTGAACCGCTTGTGAGCGTGGGCAAAAACTGCATCATATCTTCCAACCGGCGATACCCCTTCTCTGCCGCAGACAATGCCTTGGCAGAAAAATCGAGCGTGCTCCGATAATGCGCCTGCAACATGAAAAAACGCACCGTCATGGGACTGAACCCCTGATTGGAAAGCGGGTTATTTCCGCTGAATAATTCCTCGGGCAAAAACGCATTTCCTTCCGATTTGCCCATACGCCTGCCGTTAACGGTAAGCATGTTGGAGTGAAGCCAAAAACGGGGGCCCGAATGTCCGCAGCAGGCGTTATTCTGAGAAATTTCGGCTTCGTGATGGGGAAATTTCAGATCCATCCCGCCACCATGGATGTCAAATTCTTCGCCCAAATATTTGGTGCTCATGGCCGAACATTCAAGATGCCAGCCCGGAAAACCTTCACCCCAGGGCGAGGGCCAGCGCATGATGTGCGAAGCAGAGGCTTTTTTCCAGATGGCAAAATCCACCGGATTGCGTTTTTCATCCTGCCCTTCCAGCGTCCGTTTTTCGGCTCCGGCTCCGGCGATGAGTTCATCTATTTTACGTCCTGAAAGAGTTCCGTAATTTTTAAAATGAGCCTGGTATTTCAAAACGTCAAAATACACCGAGCCGTTTACTTCGTAAGCAAATCCGGCATGCAGTATTTTTTTCACCATTTCAATCTGTTCCACGATATGCCCGGTGGCCGTGGGTTCAATACTCGGAGGAAGCATGTTGAGCAACCCCGTCACTTTACGAAAACCTACGGTGTACCGCTGAACGATTTCCATGGGCTCCAGCTGCTCCAGGCGGGCTTTTTTGGCAATTTTATCTTCTCCCTCATCGGCATCATTTTCCAGATGACCCGCATCGGTAATGTTGCGTACGTACCTCACCTTATAGCCCAAATGGGTAAGGTACCGGAAGAGCAGATCAAACGTGAGAAAGGTGCGGCAATTGCCCAGATGCACATCGCTGTATACCGTGGGCCCGCACACATACATGCCTACAAACGGAGGACTGATAGGTTCAAATTTTCGCTTTGCCCCTGTAAGTGAATCGTATAAATGCAATTGGCCGTTCATGAATGCGAATTAATCTCCTACAAAGAAACTAAATTAGGATGGATCAGGGATGAATTTCCTGACAGAGTTCCACCAAAACACCCGCTGAATCCTTCGGATGAACGAAACAGATGAGTTTGTTGTCGGCCCCTTTTTTAGGCTCACTGTTCAGCAGGGTAAATCCTTCGTTACGCAGCCTCTCCATTTCCGCATGAATATCATCTACGTGAAAAGCCACGTGATGAATTCCCTCACCCCTTTTGGCTATAAACTTGGCAATGGTACCTTCCGGATCGGTGGATGCCAATAATTCAATCTTGTTATTCCCCGACATAAAAAAGGACGTCAGCACTTTTTCAGTCGGCACTTCTTCGCGCTTATAAGAGGGTGTACCCAGCAATTTTTCATACAATTTTTCAGCCGCATCCAAATCGCTTACCGCAATACCTAAATGTTCAATTTTTCCGGTCATTTTTTTCCGCTTATCACCAATTTCCGAATGTACGTTTCCTTGGTTCCGAAAAGTGAAACAAAGTAGCAACCGGGAGCAAGTCCCAATTTGTTGGAAGAAAATGTATGTACGCCGTTGAAAGCTAACCCGCTTAAATGCACCATACGTCCTCCTGCATCGCGAATCTCTATTCGGGTAATCCCCGCATCTTCAGGCATCTTAAGGATGAACAAATCTTCTGTGGGATTGGGATTTAATCCGACAATAACATCGGCAGATTGCTCCAAATGAGAAACACCCATGATGTTCACATCATCCATATATACATCATTCCCGCCTCCCGTGGTGAAAGCAAAACGAAGCGAAAATTGTGTGCTTCCCTGAAAAAATTCAGGGATATTCAAATCCCATTCCGTCCAATCATTCACGCTCAGAGGTTCCTGGGCATTCCACGATTCGGGCATGGAAGTAAGCATGGAACCGGTTTTTGTAAAGCGCAATACCCAGGTGGCTCCGCAATCTTTAGAGAACCACACCCGTAAATTGTCCGAAGAAGCCAGATTGGGTTTCACGGAAAATGCCGTTTTAAAGCGCAGGCGGGGCTGCTCTATTTCGGAAATATCATATACCGGACTGAACAAATCATACCTGATGTCAGCGGCTTGGCCATTGGGAACATAAAGCGCATTATTTTGGGCCGGTGCTATCCACTTTTGTTGCCAACCTGTGCCGTAGCCGGGATTGGTGCTCATCCACCGGGAAGTGGTCAACGGATTTTCATCCATGTTGTCGTAGAACATCCAACTTTGAAAATCGGGATCGCCGCTTACACGGATGATGGCATTTTTTGATATGCTCTGATTCCCCTGGCTGTTATATACGGTTTGGGTAACAGAATAAACTCCCGGTGTAGAAAACGGAATAAATACCGGAGCGCCGGAATAGGAAGTGGAAACCGGACCTTGCACATTCCATCTTACCGAATCAGGGGAGCCATTTTGGGTCATATCGGAAAACAGAACCGAATCACCGGGACAAAGCTGAGATTTTGACCAGGTAAAATCAGGATTAAGCGAGCATTCCGGCAGATTTAATCCATCTGCCACACCCGTGCTGATAAGATTGGCAGAAGATACAACCTGAGCAAGAAAGGTATTGCTGATGGATGCATCGCTGCGTTGTTTTTGCCCCTTAGTAAACATATTTTGGCAAAAATTCTGGTTATAACTCATGTAATTTTCTACCTGATCGGGAATATCCGAAGAGAAAGCAGAGCCCGACCCGGAGGCATCATTAGAACAGCTGTTCAAACTAAATGTGCAGGAATAGGTGGCATCTGCCGTGGGAGGTGTATCACAAACCCTATCTCCCGAATTGGAGCAGTTGTTTCCGCATCCGCTTTGAAAGGTATGATATAACTCCAGACAATGTCCTACTTCGTGCGTGAGTGTTCTGCCGTCTTTTCCCTGTGCCGTACCTATGGTACCCATGTATTTGTTGTCCATCACCACGCCGTAATTTCCGCTCATTCCCCAGGAGGGGAAATAGGCATAACCGATTACTCCGGCTGTTTCCAGCTGAATGCGTCCCACTACCCAAATATTAAAATACCGATCAACCGGCCACGCATCGATTCCGCCTTCGAAATTACTTTTCACCCGATCATCCGCCTCATAAGAAATGGGGCAAAATGTCCGCGTTATTCCATTGGTACAGTTGCCCTGCGGATCTTTTTTCGCCAACCGGAATTCCAGGTTAAAGTCGGCGGCATGCGGCTTAAACACCCCGCGGGTATTTCCCGTATCCGGGTTTATCCTCCTTAAATCTTCGTTTAATACCCGTATCGCGTCTTCTATCTGTCCGTTGGAAATATTTTCAGGTCCCCCTTTGTGCAACACATGCACCACAACGGGAATGACATAGGTATTTCTCTGGACACCCGCATGCATGGCGTCTTCATCAATCAATTGAAGTATTTGTTGACGTAGGGCGGCTTTGTCGGGATTTTGCATCCCAAACCGGGCGTTGATCCAATCCGTACCGCAAGGTTGTTCCTGAGCCGATAAAATACTCTGCAGGCAAAGTACGGAAGCGGATATCAAAAAGGATAATTTCATTTAATATTAACGGATAACGAGTTTCTTTATGCCCAGGTGGGAACCATGGGAAATTTTCACAAAATAAACTCCGGCAGACATGGCTGACACGTCCAAACGCAGCTGCTGGGAAAGATTTTGTTTGATAACCGATCTGCCGGCAGCATCCAGCAATTCCAAATAATCGGAAGCGGCGGGAATATAGGTGAATACGAAATCGACAAAATCATCGGAAGGATTTGGAAACATATCAAAACCTTCTTCTGCAGAAATCTCATCGGAAAAGCCGGCAGCACCGGGGATATTGACATCTTCCAGGTAAAGGTTATTTCCTCCGTCGGAAGTAAATTCAAAACGGAAACGCACATTGGGCGAATTGGCAAATGTGGAAGAGAGCGTAAACTCTTTGGTAGCCCATTGGGATGCAGAAGGTACGAAAGACCCACCCGCTTGCACAGGAGCGGTTACCAGGTTGGCATTGGTGATTGGAGGGCTCAGCTGAGCCCAGGAAGTGCCGCAGTTGGTGGAGGCATATACACGGAGACGGTCGTCATTTTCCGTAGCTCTTTTGGCATAGGCATATTTAAACACCAATTTGGGATTCGATACCTGAGTCAGATCAAAGGAGGGTGTGAACAATTCGTGAACTTCCGGATTAGCTCCGGAAAGGTAATTTTTCACCATCATGGATTTTGTGCCGCTTACGGAAGCTCCCGAGTTAATCTGCCATCCGTTGGGGCTGTCATTAACCGCGAACCAACCATTTGATTCCACGGCACCTTCAAAATCCTCGACGAATCCGTTGGCCGTTATCTGCGCGCCGGCAGGGTAAACCCGTACATATCCGGACTTGGTGCGGGAAGCGGTTCCCTGCCCGTTTGTTGCGGAAAGACTTACCGAATAAATACCGGGAACCGCAAAAAGCATGGAGGGATTCTGATCGGTGGATGTAAGCTGGGTCACACCGTCCGAAATATTATCGAAAGTCCAACTCCAGGAGTTAACCGTGGCATTGTAGGAAAGATCAGTGAAAGGTACCGGATTGCCAACACAAACAATTCGTGTAGAAGTATTAAAATCCACGACGGGAGTACAAAGCGTATCGGCAAATCCATCGGCCGTTCCGGTAAAAGTCAGGTTGCCCGAAGTCCATAGATTTGACCGCTGGGCGGTGTTGGAATTGGCCGCATTAACAATGCGTGTCGCCTGTCCGTTAGTAAACATAATGGGACAAG
>JBIJBG010000112.1:0-6544 GCA_044345355.1 Flavobacteriales bacterium | reverse complement strand
TTTTCTGCCAATATGCATCCTCTTCTTCGGTCGGTTCATCCGGTTCATTTTGCCAGGAATATTGGGGTGGCGGTGGCATATTCCGGCGATAAAGCCAGGCCAGCATTCCGCCTGCAATTGCTCCAGTAAGGTGCACTTCCCAGGAAATATCCCGCGTATATTCCCAGGGAAACAATCCCCATAAAAAACTGCCGTACAGGAAGAGGATAATCAGGGCGAGTCCCTTTAATGTGTTGTTTCGGCTCAGGATTCCGGTCAGCAGGGAAAAAACTGCCAGACCATACACAAGTCCGCTTGCGCCGATATGATAACTTTCTCTTGCAAAGAACCAGGCCCAGCTACCCGAGGCAATCCAGATGAAAGTGAAAACGACAAAATAAAAACGGCCGAATGTATAAAACCCGAGCCAGAGTAAAACGCTCAAGGCACTCAGGTTGGAAAGCAAATGACTCCAATCGGCATGAACGAAAGGCATAAAAAATACGCCACGCAATCCCTGAATGTTACGAGGATAGAGGCCGTATTGGGTAAGATGTACTCCCGAAATGATTTCAAACAAAAATACAGCGGCTATCGACGCCACGATGACTGACATTAACCAAAATGAACGAAATACGGAATACGATGAACCGGAAGGCTGCATGATTGTTTGCTATCAATAAGTGTTCCATGAAGCTATTCTGCCAAATTTTCAGTAAGTGAAATCAAAAATTAAGTTTGGACTTCCGGCATTGGTTTTGTTCTGTATCGCCGTCAGTCTTATTATTCCCATGGTAAAAAAACAATCACTCCGCGTGGGCGATAAAGCCCCTGATTTTAGTCTTCCTGATAATAAAGGCGGGCTCACGGCTCTGTCAGACTTCAAAGGAAAAAAAAACGTGGTCTTGTTTTTCTATCCGAAAAACGATACCAAAGGTTGCACGGCTGAAGCATGCCGGTTCAGAGACGAATATGAAGATTTCTTAAGTCATGATACCGAGGTTTTGGGCATCAGCAGCGATAGTGTTTCTTCTCATGAGCGATTTGCAGGTAAGCATGGTTTTTCCTATCCGCTATTGAGCGATGCGGGAGGTAAGGTCAGGGAATCTTACGCAGTAGAAAAAACTTGGCTACTGATTCCGGGAAGGGTTACTTTTGTTATTGACAAGCAAGGGGTTATACGTCATGTTTTCAACAGTCAGTTTAATCCCGAGAAACATATAGATGAGGCGCTAAACATAATTAAAAGCCTGTAGACCTGCCAAATCAATCAATCATTCATTTTTTTACTTAAGTGAACCATTTTCACCGCAGTTACTGCCGCTTCGGTTCCCTTGTTCCCATATTTTCCGCCCGCGCGGTCAACTGCCTGTTGCTGATTATCCGTGGTTAATACCCCGAAAACGGCAGGAACTCCATAATCCAAATTAACCTGCATGATTCCCTGGGCTGCGGCAGAACAGATAAAATCAAAATGCCGGGTTTCACCCTGAATAACACAGCCGAGACAAATAACGGCATCAACATCCGTACTTTCTGCAAAAAAGCGCGCTCCCAATGGAAGCTCAAAGGTACCGGGGACATACTCCGTAAAAATATCCTCCTCTTTGGCTCCAAGACTTTTCAGGGTTTCAACGGCTCCTGATTTCAAAGCCTCCGTTATCTCTGTATTCCACTCTGAAACTACAATGCCGAACGATAATCCTTTGGCATCTGTGTTGCGCTCACTGAATACAGATAAATTTTTGTGACTGCTGGACATAAAAATCAAAAAAAAGCCGCGGTATTTATCCGCGGCTCAGATATCTAAATTAGATTATTCGCCGAGCTTGGCTTTAATTCTGGAGATGTATTTCATAGATTCCTGGCCTTCCCGGCTCATGGGAAATTCATATTCAATCTTTTCAAAACAAGCCAAAGCTTTTTTTAGATCATTCAGATCATCTTCATAAGTCATACCCGCTTTTTTCAAATAAATAGGAGAAGTGAAGTTATTTGGATTTTTGTTGGCGGCCTTTTCATAATTGCTCACTGCTTTTTCGGCATTACCCGTCTCGCGGTATGCATCACCCAGAGCACCGAATGCCACTGAACTGACCAAAACATCATCTGAAGAAAAATTTTTAAGAAGCTCAATGGCCTGCTCATACTGAGCCGTTCTCAGATAGCAGATTCCGGCATAGTAGCGGGCCAGGTTTCCGGCCTTCGTGTTCCCATATTCATCAATGATGCTCAGAAACCCAGAGAACTCTTCATTCCCGTTAAGCGCAGCTTCATAATTTTCCTCGGCAAAGTTTTGCTCGGCAAAAAACATGGCTGCATAAGCCGCATCTTCTTTGGGTTGTAATATGAATTTTTTGTAACCCAGGTAGCCCAATGGAATCAAGATTACCACGGCCAGGGCGATGCCTACTTTTTTGGAATTTTCCTTAATCCAATGTTCCAAATTAGCTGCTGTTTTTTGAGGTTCTAACACGCTTTCTATCGGATCTTTGTCAGAATGATTCATACTTGTGTAGGTAATTTTAAGGTGCAAAAATAACTTTTTTTCCAATCCATGGATGGTAAAGAGGAACAAATTAAAGGCTGATTTAGCGAATGCGTTCAGGCTTGCTTTCTTTATCGTTACTTTTGTATTCGAACATGTACCTCAAAACAATTACACTCACCGGCTTTAAAAACTACTCGGGTATTGATTTTCAGTTTACTCCGGGAATCAATTTTCTGTTTGGCCCAAACGGATCGGGCAAAACCAATCTGCTCGATGCCATTCATTACCTGAGCACCTGCAAGAGTTTTCTGGTTAATACAGACATTCAAAATATCCAGGCCGGAAAGTCTTTTTTCTTTATAGAAGGGGTGCTTGAGTCAGAGCCCGATAAATCAGATCGACTGCAGTGCGCGGTTAAAAAAGGGGAGGGCAAGGTTTTTAGAAAAAACAAAACAGAATACGAAAAACTATCCGATCATTTCGGGTTCTTTCCCTCGGTGGTCATTTCCCCATCCGATCATGACCTTCTCTATGGTGGCAGTGCTGAAAAGCGACGGTTTATGGATTCACTCATTTCCGTTTATGACAAAAGGTATCTGGACAATCTCATACAGTACGGAAAGGTTCTTGAACAACGCAACGCCACATTGAAAACCATTCGGGAAACCGGAATTGTCCATGCCGACTTATTGGATATTTATGACGAGCAGATGGATGAGCTTGCCCAATATATTCATGCCTGCAGAGTAGAAATGGCTGATAAAATGATTCCCTGTTTTATGGAAATGTATGCAGCTTTGTCGGGTACGGATGAACTTCCCGAAATGCGGCTGAAGGCAGATTTGGCATGTGGGATTTCCTACAGCCGGTTGTTGAAGGAAAACAGAAACCGGGATCTGTCGCTGACATTTACCTCATCAGGCCCTCACAAGGATGACCTTGAGTTTTATCTGGCTGGAAGGCCTGCCAAAAGCGCCGCATCCCAAGGCCAGCAAAAAACATTTCTTACGGCTCTTAAATTGGCCCGTTTTATATTCATTAAGGATATCACGGGTAAATCACCCGTACTTCTTTTAGATGATGTATTCGATAAATTAGATCGTTCACGTGTTACCAATCTGATAACCATTATATCAAAACTGCCTTTTCGTCAGGTTTTTATCACCGATACCGAAAAAGACAGAATCGAATCCTTAATCGGGAAACTGAAGAACGATGTTGGTCTTTTTGAAATTACGTCAAACAATTCACTCCATGAAGAGACCGTTTAACGAAACCGATATAAAAAAAGCCCTCGAATATATGATTGAATCCTATGGGCTTACCGATAAGTTGAAGGAAACCCGTATCAAGGATGCGTACAAGGCCTGCATGGGACCATACATCATTAAGAATACCAAATCCATTAGGTTTGCCAAACATAAATTGACTATTCATGTAGAATCATCCGTTATTCGAAATGAAATTAATATGGTTAAAACAGCCGTTATTCAAAAAATCAACCAGGAACTACGAGAAAATATTGTACGAGAATTGGACGTTTTTTGATAAAATCCCCATCCGTTACCCTCGCGAATTTTTATTGTCAAAATATTTTTTGCTATTTTGCGTTTTTAAACCAGATTATACCCACAGTTCCGCATTCCTGATTTCATGATAAATCGCTACCGAGTTACCCTTCTTTTCCTTTCATTTTTGTCGATTTGCCTAAACCTGGTCACCTCTTTTGCACAGGATAAAAAGCTGAACATTGAGGGACAGCTTGGCCTGGAGGTAGGAAGTCCCAGCGGAGCCAAAGTAACGATAGAAAAATCAGGCAGAAGCGCAGGATCTGTTCAAGTAGCCGCAAACGGGCAGTTTGAAATAGATTTAGACTTTGATTCAGATTATACACTGATCATCAGCCAACCCGGTTTCATTCCCGTAAAAATCCGCATGATTACCAATGCATCAGCCGATGCTAAGAGAGACGGACTCATGCCGTACAGTCTTCCCATATTTTTAACCCAAACCTACCCCGGAGGTCCTGACGGAAGTAAGGTTTCTGCCACGGTGAAGTTCGATGAAATGCTGTATGATTTTACGGTGGACAAACAGGAATTTCAAACTCTTACCGCACAAAAGAAGGAAGCACTGGCCCAAAAAGAGAAAATTGTGGCGGCCAACAACGCCAATGCTGAGGCTGAATTAAAGGCCAAACAGGAAGCCATTGCCAAACGCTATGCGGAAGAAGAAGCGGCAAGAAAACTCGCGAATGCGGAGGAAGAACGTTTAAGAAAAGAAAAAGAGCTGAATGATAAATACAACGAAGCCATAGGAAAAGCAGATAAAGCCTTTGCCCAGAGCGAGTGGGAATATGCCAAACAATTTTTTCAGGAAGCGGCAACCTTAAAGCCTGCCGAAGCTTATCCCAAAACCAAACTGACTGAGATTGAAAACAGACTGGCCAACGAGAAAAAATATGCATCAGCGATTGAAAGGGGAGATAAGGCACTCATTGCCAAAGACTATGCTTTGGCCAAAGCCGCCTTTAACGAAGCTTTACTCGCCAAATCAAACGATGCCTATGCTAAAGGGAAGTTGAAGGAAGCGGATGATGCGATAGCCGAAGCGGCACGCTTAAAAGAATTGGATGCCAAATACACCGCACAGATCGCAGCCGCAGATAAACTTTTTCTGGCCAAGAAATGGTCCGATGCCAAGGCCTCCTACACCGAAGCCTCAAAGCTGAAACCCGATGAAAAATACCCGAAAGATCGGATAGCCGAGTCGGAAAAATTATTTGCAGAAGAGGAAGCTAAAAAAGCGGCCGAAAAAGAACTGAATGATAAATATGTTTCCGCCGTTGCCCGGGGAGATAAATTATTTATCGAAAAGCGTTGGTCAGAAGCTAAGGAAGCCTTTTCGGAGGCTTCAGGTTTGAAACCTCTGGAACTGGCACCCAAAAACAAAATAAAAGAAATAGAGGCCATCGAAAAAGCAGAAGCGGATAAAGCGGCCAAGGAAAAAGAAACCAACGAAAAATACGCCGCCGCGGTGGCAAAAGGAGATGCCGCATTTTCAGCCGGAAATTTAACCGAGGCAAAAACGGGCTTCACCGAAGCCTCTGTGCTTAAGCCTGAGGAGGTATATCCCAAAAATAAAATAAAGGAAATAGACGCGCTCGTTGCCGCCGAAACCAAGCGGAAAGAAGAAGAAAAAGCATTGGGCGATAAGTATAATGCCGCAATCAGCAAGGGTGACAAGGCCCTTCTGTCAAAACTGTATGCCGAAGCAAAAACCGCGTACACGGAAGCTGCCAATTTGAAACCTCAGGAAAATTATCCCAAACAAAAGCTGGAAGAGGTGGCTAAATTGCTGGCTGATGAAGAGGCGGCGAAAGCAGCCGAGCTGGCCCTGAATGAACAGTACAACCAAAAAATTAAAAAGGCAGATTCCGAGCTTGGCGCTAAAAACTACGAACAGGCGAAAACACTATATAATGAAGCTTTGACTTTAAAACCGAAGGAGGTTTATCCTGCGGGAAAAATTAAAGAGATAGAGGCCGCTCAAAAAGCTGAAGCTGATCGATTGGCAAAAGAAGCGGATGTGCAGGCAAAATATCAGGAGAACGTGGCCAAGGGTGATGCTGCTTTTACTCAATCGGACTGGGCAGCGGCTAAAACGGCTTACACTGAGGCTGGAAATTTAAAACCTTCAGAAAATTATCCTAAAGACAAATTGGTTGAAGTAGAGCAAAGGTTGAAGGCGGAATCTGACCGGCAGGCGGCTCAGGCAGCACTGGAAAAAAAATATACCGATGCCATGGCTTTGGGAGAAAAACAGCTTTTGGCAAAAAAATATCCTGAGGCAAAAGCGGCTTTCAGTGATGCTTCTGCTTTAAAACCCGAAGATAATCTACCGAAACAAAAGATTGCCCAGATAGATCAACTGATTGCAGAGCTGGATGCTGCAGCCAAGAAAAAGGCGGAGGAGGAAGCCAAATTGGCCGCGGAGGAGGCTGCAAGGAAGAAAGCCGAAGAGGAGGCAAAAAAAGCAGCTGATGAAGCGGCCCGCAAAAAAGCGCAGGAAGAA
>JBIJBG010000065.1:0-8799 GCA_044345355.1 Flavobacteriales bacterium | reverse complement strand
CTTTTTTATAGGAATATCCCGAACTGATTCTATTCATGACGGGAATATTTTGCCAATTGGCCGTATCCGTTCTTCCAAAAATGTAAGTAACCTCCTTGTAAAACAATCCCACATTAAATGCATACAACTCATAGTCGATCCGTATTCCGAGAGAATCAGCATAATCCTGTCTGACCAGACGCATTACCCGGTCATAGCTTCCTCCAGCCCCTCCTCCGGGTGTGCCTATGGAGTAATTATACCATGTATCGTTAGGCAACGTATTTTTGATGTTTCGGTTAAACGTATCCGTAACCACAAAAGGAGCCTTGAACAACACATAACGGATACCATTATCCACGCGCTCCACGGTATATTCCTGCTTAGCGTTATCATAATACCGTTGAATGTATGAAAAGCCGGTGATACGCCTCGGGAGGGAATCCGATTTTTCTAATTTGATGCGGGTTTCCAACTTCCCCGCATTATTGGGAACATCCGTATCAAAAGATTCAAACAAGGAATAGGCGACCTGACCCGCAGGCACATTGGAGAAATTTTCCCACCAGACTGAATCAATGGCATAACGGTACCAATTCCCAATGGCTACAGGCTGGTAATACTCATGACTGTCCGGATCGGGCCCCGGATCTTTTTTGCAGGAAAAGAAAACCGAAAGGAAAAGAAAAACTGCCCAAGTAAAATAAAACTGTTTTTTCATGGAAATATAATCCTCATGTCAAAGCTACATAAAGAGTTTGATTAGGAATACAATCAAACGATAAATCCGCCGGCTACCACGTCATCGCCTTCATAAAATACGGCAGATTGGCCTGGTGTTGACGCTTTTATTTTCAGGGGAAAATTGGCCCGGAGCATATTTCCCTCCCGCTTTACTGAAGCTGCGGTTCCGGAATCCTTATAGCGAATTTTAACAGTAAGTTCCATTTCTTCCGCCAAATCGGCATACTTGGCAAAATTCACATCGCGTACATACAATTCGCTGCTGTCCAAATCTTCCTCATCGCCCAACGTGATGGTATTGGTTTCCCGATCAATATGGGTAACAAAAACAGGTTTGCCGAATGCCTTACCCAGACCCTTTCGCTGTCCGATGGTGTAAAACGGATATCCCTCATGGGTCCCCAATTCTTTGCCCTGCTTATCTACAAACTTCCCTCCCGCCACGCTTGTTTCCAAACCGGGAACCCTCCTTTTCAGAAAGCCTCGGTAATCATTGTCAGGAATAAAACAAATTTCGTAGCTCTCCGCTTTTTTGGCCAGTGCATGATACCCAAAATCGAGCGCCATCTGCCTGATTTCAGATTTCCGGAAATTGCCCATGGGAAAAATGGTTTTGGCCAAAGCTTCCTGTTTCAAACCCCAAAGCACGTAAGACTGATCTTTGGATTCATCCGCTCCTTTAGATACAATGTATCGACCATTCTCCAGGCGCACCTTGGCATAATGGCCCGTGGCAATAAAATCGCATCCCAGCTTTTCGGCACGTTTCAGTAGCGCATCCCACTTAATGTGCGTATTGCAAAGCACACAGGGATTTGGCGTTCTTCCGGCCAGGTATTCAGAAGTGAAATTATCAATGATAAACTCCCCAAATTCCTCCCGGATATCCAGAATGTAATGCGGAAATCCGCGATCTACGGCTAAGGAACGGGCATCGTTAATATCATCCAGGCTGCAACAACCGGTGGTTTTTCTTGTACCGCCGGATGAGGCATAATCCCAGGTTTTCATGGTGATACCAATAACCTCATACCCTTGCTCATGCAGCAGAAGAGCGGCCACCGAACTGTCCAATCCTCCGCTCATGGCCACCAATACTCTATTCTTTTTCGCCATCGGGTGTATCCACTTTTATCGGTTGATCGTCTTTCTTATACAGATTTTTCCCTATGGGCAGTCCATTTTTATATCCGATCCTTTCCACCTGTATGCCGTTCCTGTCGTATTTAGACCACCAGCCGGTTTTTAGTCCTTCCGCATCGTACTCGCCGGCCGCTTCTAGCTTTCCATCGGAAGAATAATACCTGCCGGGTCCGCACAATACATCATTCTTCTGATATGTCAGTGATTTTAACTGACCATTGGGATAGTACTGTTTCCATGGACCTTCTTTTTTGTCATTTTTAAATTCCATTTCTTCCAGCAGCTTACCGTCAGGATAAAATGTTTTAAAAAATCCATGTTTGACACCCATCTGAAATTGCTCTATGGAACGCAAACGGAGTGAATCATCATAAAACTTCCATTCCCCGTTTTTCTTTTTATCCACATACAAGCCTTCCCCCGCCTTCTTTCCGAGCTCAGAATAAATTACGGCACGGCAGGTTTTTCCGTCAGGCTCGTAAGACATTTCCGCTCTCAATACACCTGTTTCATAATAGTGCCTGAAAGCTCCTGCAGGTAAGTCGTTTTTGTATTGCCCTTCGTACTTGATCTTTCCGTTATCATAATACACTTTCCAGATGCCCTGCTTTCTTTTAGATGCATCCACCTGGTTTACTGATTGCCCCAATAGATGACAGGTTCCGGTGAAAACAAAAAAACAAAATAATAGTCCCTTCATTATGCTGCTTATTGACAGGATATACAACGTAAGTACCCCAAAATAATTTCCTCCCTGACTAAATACTGCTTCAAAGGTACATCAATCTTTGCCCCGGCGTTTTTTCATGGCATCTTTTTTTACGCCCCAGTAATCCTCACCATAATCCACAAAAATTTCGCTTTTAGGAGCAATATCCTCAGTGGCAATGATATAAGGTATTCTTTTTTTATTGACAAATTCGGCATTATTCGAAAGGCCTTTCACCGTTACGAAACCATTGGCATCATTGGCGTAACGGGCAAGTGCTTCGGGAGTGTCACGGGAATCAATGCATTTTCTGTAAGATACAAAGTATAGGTACGGAGCAAAAGGCAATTCATCGCCGTATCGTTTTCTGCATTGCTCAATCGTGAATATTTCCCCCGTGTACTCCACAATCAGAGAACCATTCGGAATAAACTCCCGGGTGAAAAGACCGAGTCCGGCTCCCGGTATTTGGGAATCCGCCACAAAAAGATCAAAAAAGGCTACACCTTCGTTTTTACCTTGTCCCATGATTTAATTTGCCAACGGGTGGTGGTTTCACAAATCAACTGATTGCTTTCGTCCGTAATCCGGGTTTTTAAATCCACAAAAACAGAGTCCTGATTACTTAGCGGCTCCATTATTTCCCGGCGTACGAAAGTGTCATCCAACTCGAACCTGCATTTTACGGGCGATTTGGCCTGATACACATAGCGGATTTGAAGCGATTCGAGAATGAGCCTATATTTCGAAGGATCCAAAAAGCGAATCAGGGTAAGACCTGCCACATATTCCGACGTGGTGGCCAAAGCACAGGCATGAATACCCTTCAAATGATTCAAATTATTTCGACGGTAGGGCAACCGCACTTCAAAACCGGCATCAAGAACCTGAGTTATTTTTATTCCGTGGGGTTTATTGAAAGGAATTCTTAACCAGAGTATCTGATTTAAAAGAAGGCGGTAAAACGTACTTGCGGAAGCAAGTTTCAGCAGTTTGTAATAAATTTTCACACACAGAAATGATTATCGGCAAAGGTACAAATAAGGAAATCCAAGCGAAGGGGAGTGGTTAAATGAATCAGTCCAATTTTTAATTTTCAAATAAATCTTTCGATTAATAAAAATAATACAAATAACTAATTTTAAGATATTTATAATTTTTATTAAAAAGTAAATTATCGATAATTTCACTTAAAAACTTAAATATCAATACCTTTTAATAAAATATCAAATAGTCTATTTAAAACAAATGCCTTCAATTATGAAAATAAATTAAATCTTAAGTTAAAATAAACCATATAAAAAAATAATAAACAATAAATTAAAATTTTAATAGACAAAATTTATACCGACGAAATTCTCTATTTTACATGTCGGAAGTCTGACAAATATCTTTAACTCTTCAGGGTAGTTTACCTGAAAATTTTGTTTTATTTAAGTCTTGATTATATTTGCTATCGTCACAAATAAATAAACTGAGCAACATGAAAAAAACACGTACTCTTATTTCTACTCTATCCTTATTCCTCTTTTCGGGGACGGTTTTCGGACAAATCATTTTTGAGGTCACCAACCCGGTACCCGTTCAGGGACTTTATGATTTTGAACCTGCAGCCGATTGGGGGAGATCTCTCGCCGATACTGCCGTAACCGGTTTTGGAGCACTGGTTGACGACGGTACGGCCGCCGATTCATTGGGCTGCAACGCATTGACGAACGGAGCCTCTGTCGCCGGGAAAATTGCTTTCGTTTACCGGGGAACTTGCGAATTCGGGCAAAAAGCACTCAGAGCGCAAAATGCGGGAGCCATAGCCGTAGTGGTGATTAATAACGTGGACGGTACCATGTCCATGGGTCCTGGAGCACAGGGCGCCGGTGTAACCATTCCCGTTGTGATGATCGGCAAACAGGAAGGCATACAGCTTCGGCCCTACCTGAATGCGGGAACCCTTGAGTTATTCATAGGCACCAAACAAAATTTGTATCAATTCGACCTGGGTATTACTCCGGGAGACGCCATCCGTCCGTTAAACTATGCTACCCCTTCCCTACTGGTTTCCGGAGCGGAAGAACTTCAAAACATGCAAATAGGCTCAGTAGTGCGCAATTTCGGAAGTCAGCCGCAAAGCAATATTACCCTTACCGCACGCATAGACCTGAACGGGGCTCAGATTTGGCAACAATCTACTACAGTTTCCAACCTGAATTCCGGTGACAGTACCATTCTTTCCCTTCCTTCCTGGACTATTCCGAATGCCAACGTGGCCAAGTACACCCTCACTTACACGGTAAGCTCCCCGAATACCGACGAGGAAAACAGCGACAATACACTTTCGCAGGATTTTTATGTAACCAACGGAGTGTATTGTAAGTCCCGCTTTGACGTGGCCGCAAACAAGCCCATCCAGAATGCAGGTATTACAGCCCAAAATCCGAGCATTATCTGGGGAATCCTCATGAACGCCGTAAACGGAAATAACCTGAAAGCCACAGGAATTCAATTTTCTGCATCCACACGAACCACCGATTCTCTTACAGGTCAACTTATCTCCGGTATTCTCTATGAATGGAATGATGCCAACAGCGACGGGGGTATAACCGATGATGAACTGGTAGAAATTGCGGTAGGGTTTTATTCCTTTGAGAGCAACCTGCAAAACGAAGTACTCACCATCGATTTGGGCGACACCCCGGGCGAAGGACCTGCACTTGCTGCCAATAAAACGTATTTTGTCGCGGTACAATACGAAGGAACGGTACCGGTGTTTTTCGGGGTAGACCAGGATTTGGACTACAACGAAACCATCAATGCCTACAGCCAATCCATCAATCCGCTGAACTCGGAAGGTACCTGGTACGGCGGCGGATTCGGGACAAATCAGGTATTGGCTATCGCGGTAAATACGGCATTCAATAACGTGAGTATTGATGAAGATATCCTTTCTGCCCTGAATCTGTCCGTGTATCCAAACCCGGCTACCGATGCGGTGAACGTAGTATTCGGGCATCCCGTAAGCAACTCTGATGTAGAGGTTCGCGTACTGGACGTTACCGGAAAAACCATCCTCACCCAACAGTATGCCATAGGAAGTGCCGAGAATTTTGTAACGCTCGATACCCAGGCCATTGCTGCGGGTGCTTATTACATGCAGATTTCCCTGAACGGAAAGGCCGGCAAAAGTCTTCCGCTCATCATTGCCCGCTAATTATCACTTACATATATTGAAAAAAGGGAGGCCGTCGGCTTCCCTTTTTTATTTTACATTACCCTCCTACCCAAATACATTAACGCAAGAAATAGCTAATTTTGTTTATCTTAGAACTAGTATGAAACGCTTTTATTTCACCGCAGTCCCACTCCTTTTCTATTGTCTCACTGCCTTAGCGCAGTACCACACAGATCCCCGTTCGGACAGTCTGGACATTACCTCACAAAAAATCAGCCTGACCATTACCGACTTCACGGGGCGCACTGTTTCCGGTTATTCTGAACTGAAGCTGGGCGCCAAAACATCAGGAATTAAGGGTCTTTACCTTGATCTGCTCCGTTTTACGGTGGATTCTGTTACTGTTCAGGGCCAAACTCTCCCCTTTTCGTACAACGATACCTTACTTAAGGTAAATTTCCCCACTCCGTTACAACAAAGCGATACCATCACCGCAAGGGTCTGGTATCACGGCGAAGCCCGACAGGGCACGGGGGGCTGGGGCGGTTTTTATTGGAATCAGGGAATTGCTTTCAACATGGGCGTTACCCTGTATGATATTCCGCACGGAGCCGGCCGCTTTTGGTTCCCCTGCTTTGATCAGTTTACCGAAAAGGCGCTTTATGAAGTTGAAATTACTACCCTTTCCAACCACACTGCCGTCTGCGGCGGAATCCTAACTTCCGAAACCGATAACGGCAATGGCACTAAAACCTGGCAGTGGCGGCTGAATCAGCCTGTTCCCTCCTACCTGGTTTCCGTGGCCGTTGGGCCATATGCCTTCGTGCACAAAACGTTCAACGGAGCGAACGGCCCCGTTCCCGTTATTCTGGCCGGCCTTCCATCCGATACCGTGGCCATGAAAAACTCCTTTCAGAACCTGGAATCCGCTTTCCATATTTATGAGGATTTATTCGGCTCCTATCTCTGGGACAGAATCGGGTATGTATTGGTGCCTTTCAACGGAGGAGCCATGGAACATGCCGCCAATGTGGCCTATCAGCGAACGCTGATTGACGGAAATACCACCTACGAAGCCGTCATGGCGCATGAGTTGAGTCATAATTGGTGGGGGAATCTGGTTACCTGCGAAACTGCCGAAGATATGTGGATCAATGAAGGAATGGCGGTATTCTGCGAACATTTGTTCCGTGAATTTCACTACGGAAGAGCCAATGCCCTTGGCGGTCTGCGCACTGACCTCAGTTCGGTTATCCGCACTGCTCATACCGAAGATGAGGGCTATCACCCGCTCAGCGGTGTTCCGCAGGAATATACTTACGGAAAACATTCCTACGATAAAGGCGGTCTCGCCGCTTGGTCGTTGCGTGGTTACATGGGCGATTCGCTGTTCTTCCGCGGATTACAATCCGTGCTGAAGGCCCGGCGGTTCGGAAACGTAAACGCCTGGGAATTCCGGGATATTCTCACAGATTCCACCGGCTTTGATGCGGGACCTTTTTTTGACGGATGGATTTTTCAGCCGGGATTTGCCGAATTTCTGATTGACAGCGTGCTCATAGAACCGCAGGGAAACAGCTATCTGGCCACCGTGATTACCTCCCAGCGTTTACGTGCCGCTGACCAATACTACCAGCAGGTACCTTTGGAGTTCAGCTTTGTGGGACCGAACCGACAAACATATACAGTGACACACTGGCATTCCGGAGCCACCACCACAAGTACGCACAACATTCCTTTTATACCTGCATTTTCGGCACTGAACAGGAATGAAAAATTGATGTATGCCGTAACCGCTTTAGAGAAAGAAATAAAGACCACAGGAAACAGCTCCTTCACCTATGCCAACTTCCGCATCAATACCCAGACTGTTTCGGACACTGCCCTGATAAGGGCGGAATACCATTGGGCCGCACCCGACCAAAACCTGGCCGAACCATGGAAATACGAAATTACTCCCGACCGGTTTTGGCGGATAGACGGTATTTTTCCGTCCGACTTTAACACGAACGGTGTTTTTCTGTATGACGGAAGCGCCGCAGGGCCCGATCAGATCATCTATTCAGAAGACAGTGTGCTTCTTTTTTACCGCAGAAATGCCTTTGAATTATGGAGACCTGCCGAAAATACGGTCCTCAATAAGCAGACGGCCAACGATAAAAAAGGAAACGTAACGGCAAATAACCTCAAACCGGGAGAGTATTGTATTGGCACCAAAAGAGCCGTACTGAATTTTGATGCACTTCCCCATGCTCCGGAAATCAGCCTCTTCCCGAATCCCACACGAAACCATTTTACGATTAACGGATTAAAATCCCGGGCTCCTTTTATCATGTCGGACATGCAGGGGCGCACCGTAGCTTCGGGAAAAACGGATGAATCGGGCCGGGCAGAATTCGGAAATCTGGTTGCAGGAGAGTATCTGGTTCAGATATCTACCGAAGAAGGAAAAACAAAAACCGGAATTTTAATCGTAAAACCTTAAGGCTCGGGCTGGTTGTTGATGCGGGGACGCAATTTTTTGAATCGCTGCATGTACACGAAGCCTATCTTCAGATAATTGGTAAGCCCGTTGTCCTGAACGCCGTTAAAATAGCTGTCATCCGTAAGGTAAATGTGGGATTTCTTCAGTTCGTAACCAAACACGTTGGCCGCAAGAAAAAATCCGATGGTGGACTGAAGCTCCTCGCCCATGTGCATATAAAAAGCTATCTGCGGACAAACCATAAAACTCCCCGACAGATAGGTATTTTTTGCCCCGGTGTAAAAAGTGGTATCGAGGCCATTTCTTAATCCGGATATATAGTTAATTCCATAGCCGGCAAAAAGGGACGGATAAAACGAAAAACGCTGGTCGTTTTTCAGGCGGAACTCGTAGCCGAGGCTTATTCCCGGAGTAAAGTGGTGCTGGACGATATCCCTGTTTTTAATTTTAAAATCGTTCGGATTGCGGGATTGGAAAGCGGCATACTGACCACCGAAACCGATGTGAAATCCTTTGACTGTTTTTACATTCACCAACAAATCGGAAGCAATGAGTCCACGGAAGGCTTCCCGT
>JBIJBG010000064.1:0-8875 GCA_044345355.1 Flavobacteriales bacterium | reverse complement strand
ATGCCCGGTGATGCATGAGGTCGGTGAGCATGGCCGGATTTTGAAACGCCAGGGAAACATCGTTATCCAAAACGGAATACGCCCTGCCCCCCAGTGCCTCGGCCCTGGCCGAAAAAGGAAGACGCAAAAAACCCGCGGCTGTTCCCCCGCCTATCTGACCAAACAGGGAAACTGATATTGCAGATAGCGCAACGACGAAAAGGAAATTACGACCAAAAAAATGCATCAGGTTTACTAACGGGCTTCCCTTCATGGCAGTTTACTGAGCCTGTTCCATGGCTTCCTTCAGTTTTTGCATGGCTTCCGGATCAGACACGAGGGTGTACATGGAGTACGCGAAATAGAGCACCGTAATCACCAACCCGATGATGGCACAGATGAAACCGGCGTTCAGGTTTTTGAAGGACGATTCGGTAAATTCACCCGGATTGTTGCGGTACATGTTCCTGCCCTGAATGCCCATAACGAGGGCAATGATGCCCATGGTGAGGCTGGGTACGAAACAACACCAGAACAAAAGAATGGTGAGTATGCCCAATACCAGCACGGCAACGGCGTTGGGTAAGGCGCGTTTTTCGGTGAATGTGGATGCTTGTGTTTCCATAACTGTATTTTCAGATGCCCAAAGATAAGGCCCTAATCCAATTGATGATGACGAGAACAAAAATGAGTGCCAAAATTTTCAGGCTGAGGGGCCGGTTGACGGCCTTAAAAAAGGAATCGGAATTTTTCAGCGTATCACGGAGGAGCCAGAAAAAAGACGTGATGAGCGCAGCATGAAGCGGAATGGCCCACCAGTGAAAGTGCAGCGACTCGCGGAGATTTCCTTTGAATAATTCGATGGAAGCGCGCCCCATGCCGCAGCCGGGACAGGGGTAGCCGGTGATGTTTTTCACGAGACAGAGCGTGCCCGAATAATCGGCATCCAGCAGGGACAACAGGTACAAAAACACGTAACCTCCCGCTATGACGGACATAGACAGGAGGTTACGCAAAATTTGATTTCCAAGCATTAAGGCTACATCATTACCTGCTGGAGTTTCAAAAAGTTGTGGTCTTTAGCACGCTTGGTGGCTGTAAACCAATCGATGATGGCCCAAATACCACACCCCCCTGATGTAATAAGCTTTAGAACTGCCAAGCCTGTATCACCCAGCATAAAACGATCTATACCAAGTGTGCCTCCAACTACAGCAACAATAAGTATTGTATTTGGGTCTTTGTAATCTTGTGCTAAAGCTATATTAAACTTATTGTCGTCCGCATTAGCGAACATTTCCCGGACTAACATTTGCTTCTCTTCAGGAAATTTGCTACCGTTGGTAGCCATAAACATGTCGACTTTTTGCTGTTCCATAGGTTTGTGTTTTGTTTGTGTTTAAATATCAGCCAAATAAAAAGAAAGAAAAAACAATATCCAAAGCGCTTTTGAAAATTCCCCCAATTTGTTAAAAAGTATGGCGCAGGTACAGGCCGTTTCCGGTGAAAGTAATTTCCGGGTAGGGTTTTTGCATCCGTTTCCTGAAGTTGAGGCGATGCGCCAGAAACATACCCGTATCATAGAGCAGCAGAAAGCCACCCTGCAGCAGCAGCGAATTGCCGAAGCCCTGCATCATCTCTTTGCGTTGGGTAAATTTGTAGGCATAGCCTTTCAGAGCAAAGCCCGCCATCAGGTATCCCACGTCTAACCCGGCATTGAACAGGTATATTTTTTCGGTACGGCTCTGCAGTTTAAGGGTTTTGGCGTAGGAAAGTCCTTCGGTTTTTTCCCGGTACGACATAATGAGTCCGGGCAGGGCAAGTCCCAGATTTACCGTATTCCACAGCACATTGCCCATGTGAAAATACCGATTGCTCCCCGATCCCCTCGCCCAACCTGCACCGCTCACGGCAAAGTTTCCCAACGCCCAGCCGGTGAGGGCATACATGCCTCCTCGGGTAATGCCGTTGCGTTCCCGGTTAAAATGATCCAGCTCCTGCGTGGGAATATTCTGCGAAAAGGAAACGGAAACGGTGAAAACGGCGATAAGAACGGTTAAAGCAAATCTAAGAAGCATACGCTGTGCAATTAGGTAAAGGACAAATATGGGAATATATGCCGAATAAGCCCTAAAGCGGCAAGCCCTTTACATCCTCAGCGCACCCGCACATCCAGATAAATGGGCAGGTGATCGCTGAAACCGCCGTGGTATTTTAATCCGATGTAGGTGCGGAAAGGGCGGTCGCCCAGGTTCCGTTCATCGGGCTCCACCAAAAAACCGGCTTTGAAAATGCGGGCATCCTCAGGCTGAACATATAACCCTTTCTGCGTTTCGGGAAGCAGTAGGTTGCCGCTGACGATAAACTGATCAATGATGCTCCAGGCAGTCTGAAATTTGTGCGTTCCCCCATTACGGAAACGCAGCATGAGATTATACAGTTCCGTGGCACGGATGGCCGACTCCGGATGCAGGGCTTTTAAGCCTTCGGTGAGCGAAGGCTCCGAAGGTTCGTCGTTAAAATCGCCCGTGAGCACGATACCCGCCGAGGGATAATTCGCACGAAGACTGTCGCACACGATTTTCAGCAGTTCGGCAGCCGCCATGCGCCTGGGCTCGGTTTCCTTGGCGCCTCCGAACTTGGATGGCCAATGGTTCACGGCCACAAACATGGTATCGCGGTTAAACACTTTTCCGCCTACCAGCAAAATATCACGGGTACGGGATGCCGTATCGCCTTCAAATACCACCTTTATAGCCTGGTGTGTGAAAGGAACGAAAAGGTCGGGCCGGTAAATCAGCGCCACGTCAATTCCGCGCGCATCGCCCGATTCTTCATGAATTACCTGATAATTGAACCGATTGAGCGGAGTCTGGGAAACCAATTCATAGATTACCTTTCGGTTTTCCAATTCGCAAAAACCCACGATGGCCGGAGGTTCCCAACCGCCCACCGAAGCGATTACTTTATACGTTTTTTCGAGTTTGTCGCGGTAGCGGGCGCCTGTCCAATAGTTGCTTCCCTGCGGGGTAAAGGCATCATCGTTTTTGAGCGGGTCATCCTCCGGATCAAACAAATTTTCCAGGTTGTAAAACATTAACCTGATGCCAGACTTTCCCTGCGGGGAAGGCGCATAGTCCGACGGGAATCCGTCGATAGCCTGTTGAGCATACAACCCGCCTGTAAATAGAAACAGCGGAACAAGAATCCAACGGCCTGCCATGGAGTAAAAATAGAAAAAGAAATCGGCCCTGCTATGTTACCCCGTTTTACCGTCCGCTTTAAAAGGCGAACCCCGGACTGGTTTGTTTATCTTTTTTACTCATTTTGTTAAACAAAATAAACAGAAGATGCGTTTTCTTTAAAATGTTACATCATGAGAAACGCTAACGGAAATGCACTAGAATTGGACGAACTGCTTCAAAAAAAGATATTTACCCACATTGATGATGATGATCTGGGCGATGCCCACGTAGCCACCTCGGCCGATACTCCGCTCCGCCCGGATGCATTCGATTTATCCGACAAGGAAAAAATTCAGATTATAGAAAGACATTTCCGCGAAATCATGCTCACGTTGGGCTTAGACCTCACGGATGACAGCCTGCGCGGAACACCCGGCCGCGTAGCCAAAATGTACGTGGAGGAAATCTTCAGCGGACTCAATCCGAAGAACAAACCGAAGATTGCTCTCTTCGATAATAAATACAAATACGGGGACATGCTGGTGGAAAAAAACATCACCCTGTTCAGCAATTGTGAGCACCATTTCGTGCCCATCATAGGCCGTGCCCATGTGGCCTACATCAGCAGCGGAAAGGTAATCGGACTCAGCAAAATAAACCGGCTCGTGCGCCATTACGCCAAGCGGCCGCAGGTGCAGGAACGACTCACCGTACAAATTGCCGAAGAACTGAAAAAAGTACTGGATACGGAAAGTGTAGCCGTGGTGATAGATGCTGAGCACCTGTGTGTTTCTTCACGCGGAATTGAAGACGTGAACAGCAGCACCGTAACTTCCGCTTTCCACGGCGATTTTCAGCTTCCCGAAGTACAGGAAAAGTTCCTTCGTTTCATTTCTTAAGCCCTTGCCCTGCAAAAACCGGTATTTTTGAAGCATGATTCTCTTCAAAAATATCTCCGGACTGTACGGCGCTTACCGCGAAAATCCCTCCCGCATCTGTGGCGCGGAGATGGCCCGTTGGCCTGTAATACACGATGCCTTTCTTTATGTTCGGGATGGTAAAATCATGGATTTCGGCCCCATGTCTGCGCTGCCGGAATCATCCGTACCGCTTCAGCATCCCGATCTCATACAGACCGACTGCATGGGCCGTATTCTTTTACCGGGCTTTTGCGACAGCCATACCCACCTTGTATTTGCGGGCTCCCGCGAAAATGAGTTCATCGATAAAATCAACGGGCTTTCCTACGAAGAAATTGCGCGGCGCGGCGGCGGCATTCTGAACTCGGCCAAACGCCTGGCGGCAGCCTCCGAAAATGAACTTTACGCATCGGCATCCGCACGGCTGGAAGAAGTCATCCGCAAAGGAACTACCGCCATTGAAATAAAAAGCGGATACGGGCTTGATCTGGAAAATGAACTGAAAATGCTCCGCGTCATCCGTCGCCTGAAAGAAACCTATCCCATCCATATCAAAGCCACGCTGTTGGCGGCCCATGCCCTGCCCGCGGAATACAAAAACAACCGCGAGGGATTTGTGGAAAAAGCCGTCCGCGAGTTTATTCCCGCAGCAGCGCAGGAAGGTCTGGCAGACTTTGTGGATGTGTTCTGCGAAAACGGATTCTTTAGCGTGGAAGATACGCTGCGCATACTGGAAGCCGGTGCAAAATTCGGTATTCCCGGAAAAATTCACGGCAACCAGCTCGGGCATTCGGGCGGTGTGCAGGCCGCGGTGAAAGCGGGAGCACTCAGTGTGGATCATCTGGAACACCTGAACGAGGAGGAAATGAAGCTACTTCGCGAAAGCAGGGTGATACCCACCGTGCTGCCCAATTGTTCGTTTTATCTGCGGATGATTTACAGTCCCGCCCGAAAGATGATAGAAGCCGGATTACCCGTGTGCATCGCCACCGATTTCAATCCCGGTTCGGCACCTTCAGGAGATATGCTTTTTGCGGTTTCTTTGGCCTGCATACAGATGCGCCTGCTTACCGAAGAGGCCTTTTGCGCGGCCACCATCAACGGTGCCGCAGCCATGAGTCTGGAATCGGTAACAGGCAGCATCACCCCGGGAAAATCAGCCGACTTCATTTTAACCAAGCCGGTTCCTTCCCTGGCCTATCTCCCCTACCGCTTCACGGGCATGCATATAGAACAGGTATATGCCCATGGAAATCCTGTGGTCCTATTATGAATCGAAAGGACTAAAAGGCAAAAGAGGCGGAACCCGTAAAAAAATAATTTTGCGCAGATGGGCCTCCATGCAACTGAAAAACCGAATGCCGGGAATAAAGAGTGCGAGCCTCAGCCCGCAACAGGATTCTTTTCCGGGGAATAAAATCCACATTTACTGAATAACCCAGAATCTGAAATCCTTTACCGGGAGATGTAGAGATAATCACTTCATTACCGTCGGAATATCCTTCACCACGCACGGAAAAACGCCATTTTTTTAAGGGGCTGTATTGCACAATACATACAGGAGCGTACCACAAACTCCATGCAGAGGAGCCCTTAAATTTTTGTTGGTTGCCCACATCAAAACCCAGGGTTAAATTCAGTTTGGGGTGAACCGCCCATTTGGCATAAAAATTCTGGAACAACCTCCAGCGCCCGAGGCTGTCGGGCCCCTGTGTGCCAAAATAAGTACTCCAATTCAATAAAAAGGCTTCATTGGGCGAATAAGTAACCTGTGTGCCCCATGCGGGAATCCGGTTTCCCGGCGTTCTGCGCAATTGTTGCCACCCGTTAAGATACAGCAGGGCGGCATACCATGTTTTATTTTTTGACAGGTACGAGAGTTTAACGCCTGCCTCATAATAGGGCGATTTCTCGGCCAATACACTGCGCGAAAGATTGGCATTTTCTGCACCTACCGCGCTTTCAAAGCCGATATGGCTGGGAAGGATTCCGGCATCAATCCACAAGTCATGATTTTTTACCAAACGGTATCCCAGATTCGCTTCAAACAGGTTTTTTAACAAGGCGGGTTCATCAGATAAATTATACTGCGCATAGGTACCCGCCATTATAGCCAGATTTCCGCGCAAACGCGCCGAAGCATATGCTGCTTTAAGGTAAAGTAAATTAACATTAGCCTCGTTGTGCCGGTTGAAATTAAAAAAGAAATCGGGCCTGAGTCGGTTATCCGGATTTCCCAAATCATAGCAGTAATACGCTTCCAGATAACCCGAAAAAGAAAGTTTTCCTTTCAAAAAAAGGGAATCCTGCGCCATCAGACCCGAAGAAAGAAACAGGGCTGCCGACCAAAGAATGAATTTATGCGCGTGCGGGTATTTCAATATTTAACCAATTAAATACCAGTTGTTTTCCGTGCGGCGTCATGATGGATTCGGGGTGGAACTGCACTCCGTACAAAGGCAGATGTTTATGCTGCATCGCCTGCAGACTGCCATCTTGGGCAAAAGCCAGGGCCTGAAGATCGGAGCTCAACGAATGGGCATCCACGCTCCACGAATGGTACCTTCCCACCGGAAATACCTCCGGAATGCCGGCAAACAGCGGGGAACCCACCTCCGACAGCCTGCATTCGGAAACCCGGCCGTGCATGGGAAAATCGCTGTTGATGAGCCGGGCTCCGAAAAATTCGCCCAATGCCTGCATGCCCAGGCACACGCCGAGCATTTTTCGGGAAGCATGCCACCGGGAAATCAGGTCGGGCATGATGCCTGCGTGGGACGGCAATCCGGGCCCGGGAGAAAAAAGAATGGAATCAAAACCGGCGGCATAATCGGCAGACACCTCATCGTTTCGTTTCACCTCCGCGTAAATACCCGGAAATGTTTCGCAATAGTGAAGCAGGTTGTAGGTGAAAGAATCGTAATTATCCAGAATGAGCAGTCGGTGGGTCATGATTCCGAAAACCAGAAATAATCCATCATGGAAATATAGAGCAAAATGCCCAGAAGAGGCAGAACGGCCACATATTCAAAACCGGGAAACAGATTAAAACCCGCGTAAAACAAAAAGAGCATGAGAAACACATTCACCGCAAAATACAGGTAGAAACCCGCGCGCTTTTTCCGGCGCATGAGCAGAACCGATACCACAACAAGAGCCGATGTAATTAAAAAGCCCCAGAGAAAGGGAATGACCCGGGTGCTCATATTTTTTGCCATGGTTGCGGAATCAAACAGACTGTTCACGCCAAATGCATGAAACAGAAACGTGGAAAAAGGCAGGGGATTGATGAGGCTGAAAAGGGAGAATGCCATTTTAAGGCAGGCAAAAACCAGGGAAAACAGCGAAAAGGGAATAAACAACCGCTTCATGGCTCAAAAGTAGGATAAATGTAGCTCGGCAACTTACCCGGATTCATCATTTATTGCGGACAAAAATGGGATTAAAGCGTACCTTATTCACCCGGTTAAATTCCAGCGAAGGCGAAGGTACCTTGATGAACTGGATGGCGTGGCCCAGTGTGCTTAACCCTCTGTATCGGGTGGGCACCCGGGGCAAATCAATATCCAGACCGAGGTAAACCTGCGGGTAGCGGTCCAGTACGATTTTTTTGCCGAACGGATCCGTAAGCTCCGGATTTTTATGTCCGCCGATCATGCCGTTACCGCTGTAGCCTACGGCAAAATTGAGCCATTGGGGAAAATCGGGCCCCACGGGCAGCAGCGACGCAATGTTGAAAGACAGCCAGGCATGTTGTCCGTTATAGTCCTTCAGCATCTGTTGTGGGATGGATTTGCCCAGCAGATCGGGACGGTATTGGGGATAAATGCTTTTGCGCCAACCCACCTTCATGCTTATTTTTTGTTCCTGCCAGCCGAACTGTTGGCCCCAAAATAAACCCGCACCGGCCATGTTGGCGGCCATGTCGCCCCAGGAAAAACCCCAGCCGTCGCTGAATCCGTCAAACAGCTCGATGGATGTGAGGAAAACCAGTCCCACGGCGCCACCGATCCAGGCCGACTGATTATTATTTACGCCCGACCAGCGCATGAGGTCGTAATACCCGCGGCCGATGTTGTAGGCGGCATTGGCATGGCCCATTTTATCCATGAGCAGCCATTCCCGGTTATCGTTGAAAAAGTGGAAGCGGGAACGGGCATGACCTTTGTACCAGGCCCGGTAGAGCAGGTACATGGAGACTCCGTACAGCACGGCCGTACCTACGGTTACGCCGATGAGGCGGCCCTTGTTGAGCTCCGTTGCCGGCTGCAAAAAGTGCGCTGAACCGTTTTGGGCCTTCACGGCGGAAAGACCCATACACAGGACGAGTAAAAACAAGATGCGGCGCGTAGCGGAAGGCATGGAACAAATGTACCCGATTCGGGGGAATTAGAAAACGGAGGAAGGCCTTATTTTTTAAAGGCGGTTTGGTTGTTCGCTCTCGAGCGAAGCTCATGCACAAGGCCGTCCTTCATCCTTGCTCCTTTATCTTTAATCTGTAAAATTAGGCTCAAAACATCGGTCAGTAGTGTAGACTTTATTCACTATTAACTTTAAAAAATAAGATCAATGACGAACAAACAGAAAGAGCTTTTGTTATAAAATGAAAACTTTAAGTAAAGATGAAAGCAATTCTAATGCTCTTTTTGGGGTTATTGTTAAACAGCCTTACAACAAACGAATTAACCTTCAATTTCGGAAGTGGAAAAAATCAAATCAATAACTGGGTAATGATTTCTGACAACATCATGGGTGGTGTCTCAAAATCAAAACTTGAATACACAGAGAACA